>CAYPZY010000254.1:0-4884 GCA_964415155.1 uncultured Bdellovibrionales bacterium | reverse complement strand
GCCACGGTGGAAGTGGGATTGATGGGTTTACGGTTTTGACTTCGTAGTCTATGGAAGTGAGGAACCAAGCTTTTATTTCCGCCGCGGAAGTAAAATTGCATTTTAACGGAGAGCTCACTGCCACCGTGGAAGTAGAATTATGCCCTAAGTTGAATGCTTTACTGGCCTTTGAGATTTACATTTTGGCTAAATGCGTTTATTTATAAAAATCGATGGTCCCGTAGCTCAGTTGGATAGAGCATCAGCCTTCTAAGCTGAGGGTCGCACGTTCGATCCGTGCCGGGATCACCATTCAACAATCGCGATACCCCCATTCCTGACTCAAAATGAGCCACTCTGCCATTAAAGGTATAGTTTGGTTTTACTAAACCTCTAAAATGGAAGTTAGGGGTGGAGAAATGTTTAATACCAATCTAATTTTAGCGACAATTCTTCTCGTAACCACTGTCGGTTGTGCGGACTCGGGAGTCTTAGAAGTAAAAATTCTAGGTCAAGAAAACTCTCAAACCTCTAACTCAACCCCAAATCCATCACCGAGTTCTACACCGTCTCCGATGCCGGCCCCCATGCCAGCTTCGGCCCCCGCACCAACGCCAACACCAACACCTCCTCCTCCACCAACACCGCTAATAGCGGGCATTTTCAACAGTACGGTTTTTGGTGGTGATAGCGTAACGATTCCAGTCACAGGGGGTACACCACCGTATAACTTTTCAATTATCTCAGGTGCGGGAGTCATTAACTCATCAGGAGTTTACACAGCCCCACAGTTTTCTAGCAGGCCAACTATTCGTGTTACTGACAGTAAATCGCAATCAATTCAAATAAATTTAAAAGCCATGGTTTTGCATTACCTTGGTGGCACCGCTAATGGTAGCAGTAATAGTAACAGTGTGTGGTCTTCACATGATGGAGTCACCTGGGTGGAAGAGTCACCGCTTCCCGTGGCCACTCATAGTTTCGCTGTGGAAGTTCTAGATGACATGCTTTACATCTTAGGAGGAACCACCACTAGCATTACGTCCTCGACATTTAAAGCATCAAGCTTGTCATCGGGATGGACGGCAGGAGCTAACTTACCGCGAGCGGCCTCCATGTCAGGCCACACGGTTGCTAATGGAAAAATCTATTTGGCGGCACTTACTAATACTTTTACTACGTCTAATGTGGCCAACATTTCAAATATTGGGAATTTGCCAATTGCTCCTTATGAACTCGGCGCCTCTGCCATGATCTACGCAAACAATAAATTTTGGCTTGCTGGCGGGCAAAACTGGTCGACGGCAGAATACCATAATAATATTTGGACATCCAACGACGCTGTGTCGTGGAGTTCGGTGGGCGCACTTCCTGAAACTCGCGCCGCGGGCGCATTCTTCACGACCAACAATACCTTTTATTATGTGGGTGGTCAGTCCACGGGTAATATCACTAAAAATACGATCTTCAAAAGTAGTGACGGTATAACTTGGACGACTGCAGGGACACTGCCAGTTCCTCGTGATTTTATTTCTGTGGTCAATTACAAAAATAAATTATGGCTTCTTGGCGGCTGCGAAAATTGGAATGCTGGAACTAACGTATGGACTTCAACAAACGCCACCACGTGGACCAACGTGGGCAATTTACCCGCTCCACGCTGTGATGGTGGCGTCGTGGTTTATTAACGTCGCTCTTCCATCCGTGCCGGGATCACCAACCATCCCCTTACAACGAGGTAACCTTCGAATTTTGCGGTCCTAGGAAAAACACTTTTTGAACAAAGGTGAGAATCTTTTTACGCTCACAAATACTTACGAAATTATCAGTCGGTTTGAGAATGGCCGTTAGAAGGCCCTCTTTATTGCACTCGTCTTCTATGTAACCGTAGTTAAATCGATGGCGAGCGGCATTGTCGCTTTGCTTTCGCGGAACGATAAAAATCCTCTGTGCCAGAAGTTCCCAAATTGCTTCGCATTCCCCTGGCACGAACAATGAAAATGTCGAATATGGAAACTAAACCTAAACGGAGGGAAACCGATGAAAAAAAATATTTTAAAGATTTTAACAGGGTTATTCGCGGTAATAGCATTTAATCAAATTGCTTTTGCAGAGCACATCGCTGCCAATGACCAAATTGGACTCAATAAGGGACAGGAGGAGGTACAATCCGGTGGAGGCTTTGAGGGCGCCTACAGTGGGTCACCCCATCTCGTGAGCGATGAAGAGATAGTCTCGATTCTCATTGCGCTGGACGCGAGTGAAGTTGCCGCCGCCAATCTGGCTTTAACTAAGGGATTGCGTTACCGCGTGCACAAGTACGCCGTGATGTTGCGTGATCATCACCGTAGGCATCAAGAACTTAGCTTCAGACTCGCGGCAAATCTAAATCTTTCCCTCATGGAAACATCTGTCGGGCTTTCTCTTCGCGCTAAAGTCGATGATGAACTTGCCAACTTAGCAATCCTCAACGGCAGAGAGTTCGAAAGAGCATTCGTTGCCATGGCAATCAGATCGCATGCTGAAGCCATCGATATGCTTGATCGACTTCTTATTCCCTCGGGCCGACACATCGATGTCAGGCAATTTCTACAATTCACAAGATTTGACATTGGCGAACATTTGGACAAAGCAAAAAGGTTAGAATAAATCTGATCGAGAGATTTCTCTAAAGAAGTCTCTCGTTTTTTTTACGCGCACTAACAATCTCCAGGCGAATTTAAACGCTCGCCAAATGGAATAATTTTTTCGATCAAATTTTTGACAGCAAAAATCGTATTTTTTCTGTTTCAAATTGAGACGGTTGCCAGAAAATCTATAGTGGAATTTTACCCTTACTATTAGAATAATAGTTGGGGGGTCGAGAGTGTTTCATTACAAATTATTTTTGGCAGCAGCTCTTCTCGCTTTTGCTACTGGTTGCAGCGACTCGGGCGTTTTAGAAGTAAAATCTTTAAATGGCAACAACAGCGCGCAATCAACCAATCCTCCACCAACAAATCCTTCACCCGCTCCGACACCGGCGCCAACGCCATCCCCCGCACCCGCGCCTTCACCAGCGCCGGCTCCTGCTCCAGCCCCGGCTCCTGCTCCTGCCCCCGCACCGGCACCGGCACCAGCTCCAGCGCCGGCCCCTGCTCCGACTCCGCTAAAAGCAGGAACCTTTAACAGCAGCGTTTTTGGCGGCGAGACTGTTACTATCCCAATTTCAGGAGGCACACCACCTTACGCTTTCACAATTGTTTCAGGTGGTGGTACGGTCAGTTCATCGGGAGTTTTCACTGCTCCAACTTTCTCAAGCAGACCTATTGTTCGCGTGACTGACAGTAAATCACAAACATTGCAGGTAAATCTTAAATCGTTAGTTTTACATTATGTGGGCGGCAATGATGACGGTAGTTACAACACAGTTTGGTCGTCGCACGATGGAATAACTTGGAAGGCAGAGGCACCGCTACCAGCGATCCTACAAGGTTTTGCCTTGCAGGTTCTAAATGACGTCGTCTATCTTTTAGGTGGTTGGAATAACGTAACCAACACTTCAACGACTTTCAAATCTTCAGATTTATCTGGCGGCTGGACGGCAGGAGGCAATTTACCTCGTGCGAGTGCGATGGCAGGAAGTGCCGTCGCCAACGGAAAAATTTATTTGGCAGCTCTTAATAGCACTATCACGACTTCTGATATCACCAACTTTACAACGATCGGCAATTTACCATTGGCACCTAGTGAGCTTGGCGCTGCGAAAATGCTTTTTGCCAACGGAAAATTTTGGATTGCCGGTGGTCAAAATTGGTCGTCAGGCGCCTTTCAAAATAACGTCTGGAATTCAACCGATGGCGTTTCGTGGAGTTCTGTTGGAACCTTGCCTGAAGGGCGCGCTACAGGAGCCTTCTTTTATTTTAACAATGCTTTTTACTATGCTGGCGGACAAACCAATGGAGCCGTTACTAAAGATAGTATATTCAAAAGCACCGACGGTTTGAATTGGACTACCAGTGGCGTCTTACCCGCTGCCCGCGATTTTATTTCTGCTGTTTCCTATAAAAATAAAATATGGATCATTGGTGGCTGCGAGAATCTTCCCGCAAAAACAAACGTGTGGTCTTCCTCTGATGCAACAACATGGACCAATGTAGGGAATCTACCGAGTCCACGCTGTAACGGTGAAGTGATAGTTTACTAGGAGTGTACCTACTTCCTAACCTACGGCTAGAGCCGCACCGCTAATTCTAAATTGCCGCTGATTTTGCCGATATAAAAGGGTGCGAAACAAATTTACTTTAGGCCTCTTACTTCTAATCGCGTCGTTGGGCTGCCAAGGCCCATTGACTTCTCCGCAAAGAAATCCCCAGTCTTTGGACTTGCTAAAGCAAACGATAGCAAACACTTCGCAATACATTCAGTCTCGACGTTTACCCGATGGCTACTGGGCAGGTGCGATGGTGACCGACGTTTCGCAAGACGCGATCATTTTGGCATTGGGCGAAAAATTAAAACTCATTAGTGATGAAGAAAGGGCGCGAATTGTTGCAGGCATTCTCAACCGCTTAGAGCCGAGCAAAGAAGGTTGGGTCGCCTATCCCGGTGGGCCCATCAATCATGATATCACTGGAATGACATTGCACGGTTTAAAACTTTCGGGATTCACCGATAGCAATGAACGTCTACGAATCACTTGGCAGAAATACCGTCAACGCGGCGGAGATCAAAACCTCAGTGTATTTTCAGTGATGCATCTGGTGTCCTTGGGCATTCTGAGCTCAACTTACCTACCCGAAACTGCGCCACACGCGATCGGCATCCCTTCGTATTGGCCAGTTAATCTCGACAAATTGGGAATCATTCAAGACGTGGTTTTTTCTATCTCCTCGCAAACAGCAATGCGAAGGTTACCGGCAAATG
>CAYPZY010000253.1:0-4903 GCA_964415155.1 uncultured Bdellovibrionales bacterium | reverse complement strand
ATTTGTTGATTCAAGAACGCGAACCAGTTGAGTCAGAACCCGCCTGTCGAAGCTCTTTATTTCTCGAACTTGCGTTGTTGCTGCCATTGCGACATCAGAATCTCGATCCCCCATTGCGTTTATAAGTGCAATGTTTATACGATAATCAGTAGAGGCCATCCCTTTAAGAGACCATATCGTTTGGCGCCGGATTTCCCAATTGGAATGAGTGATCAGTCGTTCGATAACTCCCACAACATCCTCGCCACTCGTATCTAAAATTCTCTTACGAACATCGTCGGGAGCATTTTCAAATTGTTTAATTCCAAAATAGGAATCCTCTACGAAGTCGCTTCGCAGATAAGAGAGAAGTGATTTTTCAATATGTTGCGGAGGAACCAATTCTCGTGTTTTAAGAACACGTAATCTATTATCCCGCGGCAGCCCCTCTCTCTCATTCAAATACGTATGATCTAGTCGCGTCGCCGCCTTTGACCAAATCTTTTCCCAATCCGGATTGTTTGCCAAGTCGGCTCGCGCGGTAGAGACTTGATAGATAGATTCGACGGCAGTTAAAGGATCAAGCTGCGCCAGATCTTGGACTTTCATTCCAAGTTCCCTCTGTAACTCTGCAAAAAGTTCAGGGTCAATCGGATTGCCAGGAGCGGCTCTAAAAAGTTTTTCCCCTGCATTTATTTGTCGATCAGTTAATTGCAGAACACTCAGCACTTCCTGGCGATTTTGTGTATCCCCATCCGCAACTGCCGCACCGCCAAGAATACCACGCTCAAGTATGGGAACATCATGGATCTCAACCGATTTGCGATAAGGTAAGCGTACAATGTGACGGGACGCAATCGCGTTGCTCACTTCAACGCTTCTCGCGTGACTCAAGTTAGAATCATAGTAATTTGAATATCCTGTGGAGTTTTCTTTCAAATGTTGGACAACCGTTTCCCACCCGTCGGGCAGTTTCGCATTCACGGGTCTGGAACTTTCGTTCTGCATTCCTTTTCTGACCGATTCGGTGTTCACCAGCCAGTGGTTCTGCTCATGTGAAAAATCTGGCACTAAAATGAGATTGCTTTGGAAGTCAGCGGCAATCGTTTGAATAACCTGACGGGCATCTGACTCCGTAAGTGTCGCACCATTGATGGTGACAACATAAGGAACTGATCGGCCCTCGAATTCAGACTTGATCACGAACGCGTAACCTTGCGGCTGTCCGTCTGTCCCGGTGCTCTTCCTAATCCAATAGCTACGCGTCCCTTTCACTAGTGGGTAGTAGGGGACTGAATGGATCGAACAGTCGCCGCCCACGCATCCGCGCATGACAGCGATCGGAGCTGGAATTCTTTCCAATGAGATAGCGCGCTTCGAAGGCGTTTGTCCATCTGCAGACTTTGGAGTGATGGCTTTAAGAACAGTTTTACCAATGAAATCTTTTTCCATCGAAGTTAACCAGGCTTTAAGTTGTCCAAGTTTCTTTTTTTGTGACGAGTTAATAACAATCTGTTTTAGATGTGCTCCAAATAAATCGTTATAGAGATTGTCGACATCCGCAGTCCCAAGGTGATCAATTTGGGTTGATATGGTCTGCAAGTTTGCCGCATCGAAGGAACTAACGATGGATCTTCCCCTGGAATCAAATATTATCGGCGAAACTCGCAATAGACGTTTCATTGACTTTTCAAATTCTTTTTCAGGTAGTTTCTCTTTCATTTCATCAATCATCTCTGACAAAGATTTAAAATCAAAAGTGATCGAGCTCGCTAGCGCCTGAATGTCATTTTTCAAATTCTCGCGAAAATCCGCTAATAGCTTTTGATCATAGGTCAGGTTTTGAGAATCGTAATATTCCATGGAGAGAATCGAGGAGTCGCCAATATCCCAAGTGGCTGCATTCACGCCTAAACGTGAGCGTAAATCAGAAAGCGGTTTAAGAGCGTCGATGGGATTTCGTCGGTATTGCAAGTTTTGAGTAATCAAGCGCGGATGTCGATGTAAAATGCTCTTCAAAAACTGCAACTGGCCTGCGGTGGATTTAACCTCTGGAATCCACGAGTCCTCAGCATAGCTTTGCCAAAAAGGTACGACGAGAAGTAAGAATTGAATTATTATTGTACGTGACATGTCCCTACATCCTTTTGGAAGATTTGTACCAAGCCTAAACTGTTTATTTCGTTGGGCGGGGAAGGATTAATGTCGAATCGCTTTACACATGACGTTTTACGACGGCAGGGGTGGAAGGCGTTAGAAATTCACGACTCAGGTAGTACTGCTGCACTCGATTTGCTAAACTTTCCCCAAATGATTTGGTGAGGTACAAATCGTATTGAAGCCGGGTTTTTGGTTGAATCTCCAAACGGGGTTCGATATATGGAATTTAAATCGAAGTCTGTTCCCAAAACCATCCCCCAAGTGAGTTGAGATCATGAAAATAGAAAACCCCATAAAGCTTCCTGCCATTGTGGTGCTGTTCAACTTGAACTGACTCTGCCAAATGGGATCGAAAATCCTCGTCGTTGCGACTGTTCGATGTGTCGCCGTCGAGGAGCAATTGCAGCGTCAGTTAAACTCGATGGACTTAGAATTCTGAGCGGCCAGGATAAGCTCACTCTCTATCAGTTCAACACCATGACCGCGAAACATTACTTTTGTTCTATCTGTGGGATCTACACTCATCACCAGAGACGATCAAATCCCAATGAGTATGGCTTTAATGTGGCGTGCTTAGAAGGAGTCAATCCCTTCGAGCTTGGTGAAGTACCCGTGATGGACGGAGTAAATCACCCTGCCGATCGGAAATAAGTTATCGTTCCCTAGTCAGAATGCATTCCAAATCGCTATTCTTGACTAGAAAAAGGCCTCTGTTACCCGAGTCCATTTCCACGACGCCATGAATATGTAAGAAGCTATTGGCAGCAGTCGCCGCCGCGATTGCCACTTCTTTACAGTCGCTCGAGAGTTTGAGATTCAGAGTTCCCTTCCTAACAACGCTTCTAGGACTCTCCAATTGGACTTCACCATCACCGATTATAGAAATTTGACTGCCGCGAACACCAATTGTGTTAACACGCTCAAAAAAAACTATGACGGACTGGCGATCAATAGAGTCGGCGGCCAAGGCGTTGCTTAAAGCTAGATTTAACAATACCAATAAAAAATACTTCATAAGTGCTCCTTTATTTTAAGCGTACGAAAGTAATTAGCTGTTAGGTCGGTTTGTTCGATTCGCCAACAAATACTGTGATGTGGTTCTAAGAGATTGCCGTAAGGCACCAACCCATCGTGGCGTTCAAAGTTACAGGTAAATGGCATCGCCTTTTTGGCTTGCGCGTGCATTTCCCTTAATCCTTGGCTTGGGTTTACGCCAAGAGAGAGTGCAATAACTGTTGCGTAGTAGTCGGCGTCATCCTCTAAAGTAAAAAGTCTCACTTTGTCGCCGGCAATTTTTTCGCGAATATCAAGAGTTCGGGCGAATTGCTTTTTTGTGGTTGCGATAATCCAGTCGACAAGACTACCTTCAAACGATTCATAGGAATTCATTTTAACTGTAAATTCTTTTGTTAAAAGAGGCGTTAGCAGGTGAAGAAGTGACGGGTAGCTAGCTGGACCAGTGCTGAGTGCCAGCTGCCACGATGGTTTAGAATCAATTCCCTGACAGGATTTTAGGGCCTCGAGAAATTTGTTACCGACGGCTGTGTAGTCTGCTATTTTGGTTGAAATATTAAATTGCAAGTAAGCAGCATTCGTTAAAACCATATAGGTCTCGAGTGCTTCACGACAGTGGTTATCATTTTTTTGCGCTTGAGTGATGTCGGTACCATTGATCAACATTGGACCTAAAAAATGTTTATCAAGCTGGTTAGAGTATCCGGGAACCTTTGGGGAGTTTTTATCAAACATATATGGCTGTGTAGGTAAAAATGGAATGCCTAAAATATTGAGTTCGTCGTTGCCGCCAATATCGTTAACTAAATATAAGTATTCTTCTAAAGTCTTTCTGACCGATTCTTGCTCGTTCTGAGCTTTTAAAAAGGCCACGGGTTCGTTATTGTTTTCGGCGAGGTATAGGCTGCTATGGTGAACAGGCCATACCGGGCTGTTAGTTTGAAAAAGATGTGCAAATTCATGCGCGATGGTACCTATGAGGCCAGCCTCCGATAACGTTTCTGCCAGGCCGCGATTTACGAAAATGATCCATGGCTTTGTATAGTTTGTATCTTGTCCATATTGTTCAGAAAGCTGTACATGCGCATTTAAATCATCGGTGTCGACGATCGCCAAGGCTGGAGTTGGCAAATTTCCCAGACGATTTGGAAAATGTTTTCTATAAGCGGTAGTGATCCGATCGAGTATGGGGCGTACTTTGTCATACAAAGGGTTTTCAATCGGAACAATTTCAACATTGTAAAGAATGAGTTTGCCATCTCGAAGTTGGGGTTTGTCATTAAAGCGAAAGTTTTTTGTTTCACTTGAAAAGTAGCCAATACGAGTTGTCAACGTTGGATATTCAGCCGAATTTACCGTTGCTGAGGTGAGCATCGCTATAAAAAAAATTGCTTTTGTCATGGGCGAGTTGGAATGCACTACAAGTGCCAGGTAAACTAGAACCTAGCAGGAGTGAAGTGTCAAACTCTTAGCCAGTGACGAGAAACGACGGCTACTCGTGCGGCAAGAGATTTTCAAAATGTTTTCTACTTCCCGGCCGCAAAAACATTTAGTTTCAAGTAAGAGCTAGAATTCTGGCCATACCTTGACTGCCCCAACCGGGATTGTAAACGAAGCTAGCATCACTATTGGGATTACTTTTATATTTCAGTGCGCTAAAGACCTTTCTTCTAACTCCACTAAACAAAACGCAAAATACGGCAATCCTGTAAAATTTTTTTACACTTTTTTATCATCAATTGGTCTCTTA
>CAYPZY010000252.1:0-4907 GCA_964415155.1 uncultured Bdellovibrionales bacterium | reverse complement strand
CAAAGTTCTCTTCAAAACCGTCGAGAAATATGAAAAGGAAGCGCGCACGCTTTCTCCGTCAGAAATTGCCAATACTATTAAAAAAGGACCTGAAGAAATAAAAGAGCCTGAGGCTGAAGAAAAAGTTTCTGCTGTTGAAAAACCCGTGGAAAAAGCCCCAGAGAAAAAAGAAATTGAAGCGGAAAAACCCAAAGAACCGGCAAAAAAAGAAGAGTCGACGCCAGTTGCGACGACACCTCCTCCCGTTGAAGTTAAAGCTCCGGCGGCAGTTAAGCCCGAACCGGTTGCCGCAATTGCAAAAGTTGAAGAGAAAAAGTCCGAGGAAAAGCAGGAGCAGAATAAAAAACAAATTGCCGCCGAGAGCGGTGCTAGTATTCAAACCAAAGAACTTATTATCGAAGCCTTGGACAATGTTGAAATCGTATTCTCGGTCGACAACGCTCCCGCAAAGCGAACTCGACTAGAGACAGATAAAATACACATCATAAAAGCTGATAAGGTAATTAAGGTAGATGTAAGCGATGGCGGTGCCATCAACGTGATTTTCAACGGCGAAGATAAAGGAGTTCCTGGCGCGGTGGGGAAACCCATGCAGCTAAGTTATCCCTAAGTGAGTCCTTTTAAAAAATATTGGTTAGCCTTACTTTTTGCAAAAATCTTAGTGGGAACATTTATTCCTCTTTTTGGGGATGAAGCCTATTACTGGGTCTGGGCTAAACATTTACAACTCAGCTATTTTGATCACCCACCAATGATTGCCTGGCTTCTTTGGCTGGGAAGAAGTTTTGAAAATATAATGCAGGCCTGTCGCATACCCGGCTTAGTTTTGGGGCACGCAACGATCTATCTTTGGTTCGAACTCGTCAAAGACAAAATTGCTCTCGAAAAACATAAATACCTGGCGCTAGGACTCAGCTTGGTTCCACTCTCTGGTATGGGTTCATTAATCATGACACCCGACGTTCCCCTGGTATTCTTTTGGTCTCTTTGCGTTCTGGCATTTGTCAAAATCTTAAAAGATAACCAGCTCAGATGGTATCTCCTATTGGGAGCTGCATTTGGTCTTGGATTTTGTTCTAAGTACCATATTGTCATTTTTTTACCGGCAGTTTTTTGTTATCTTTTTCTTGAAAAGAAAATTAAGGACTTAAATTATTTCTATCTCTTCCTAACGGCTGTTACGGCTTTCTTGTTTTCATTTCCTGTCTGGTTTTGGAATTATGAAAATAACTTCATATCATTTCGTTTTCAGCTAGCTCACGGATTAGATCAAGGCGGTTTTAATCCCGTGTGGCCCAGTCGCTATCTCGCGGAACAGATTCTGCTTATTTTTCCATTTATTTTGTTCCTGGCGGTTCAAAAACCTAAGGCTAAAGACCTCAATTGGTTAATTTATTTTTCCTGGACACCGATAGCGTTTTTCTTATTCACTTCCTTTAAAGGAAGAGTTGAAGCAAACTGGCCGGCCGCAGCTTACCCGGGCATTGTGACCTTAGCGATCGTCAATGCCAACCCACAACAGATCGTCTGGCTACGTAGGACCATTGCATTTTGGATCTGCACGCTCGTGCTACTTTTAACACAAATTCATTTCAATTGGATTCCCGATAAAAAAATTGGTTTAAAAACAAAGGAACTTTCAGACTACCGCTTGCTGGAGCCATATGCTGTCAACAACCAGCCCTTTTTTGCAAGCACTTACCAAATGGCTTCGCTGCTTTCATTTTCATTAAAGCAAGACATTTATAAACTTCGCGGAATTGGCCGCGTCGATGCTTATGATTTTTTTCCTGGCTCGCAGCCAAAGCCTGGCAAGTATTTTTGGGTAGCCCCAAAAGACACGCCATTACCTCAATGGGCGCGGATCAATAATCATTCCATTTTGTCGATCACAAGAATTGATGATGAACTGAGTCTCTATGAGGTTCAGGCCCCGTGAAACGTCTCGTTTTTTGTAGCTCTATTATTTTGGCGGCGATGGCATACGGACTTTTTATCAGCCAATACAATATTGGCATTATTGACAATGATCTAAATCTGAAAAACCCGGAAGGCTATTACGACTATCGCGGCGTGACCCATTCGCACTCCAATCTTAGCACAGGATCTGCACCTCAGAATGAGGTGATTGAATCCGCTCAAAAAGCAGGACTCGATTTTTTGTTTTTAACGGAACTCAATTATCTCGGCGAAGAGACCAGGTTGGAGGGCTATTTTGAGAAACTTCTCGTTTTGCAGAGTAACGAATACAGCTATCTCGATTCACACGTTTTATACTACGACCACCATTCTACCTCGCCCTATAAGGGACTCGGTGAAGTACAGGTTTTTTTGGCAGATTTACTATCAAAAAAGCAAAGTGAGTCGGCGCCCGGGTTTTCAGTTCTAGCGCATCCTTTCAAGGAAGGATACTCTTGGACACGCGAAATGCCAGAGGGCCTTGAAGGCGTTGAAATCATCAACCTAAAGAGCATCTGGCAAAACTCGTGGAATGAGTCAAAAATTTCCTTCTTATGGAGCGTCTTTGTTTATCCCTTCAACCCACAACTTGCTTTGATTCGCCTTTACCTCGAACCGGCAAGGGAAATTGCCTTGTGGGATAAACTCAACGAAAAAAAGAAGGTCCATGCCTTTCTCGGTAACGATTCGACAGCAAGATTGGCTTCAATCGGTGAAACATATTTTAAATTCCCTTCCTATGAGGACTCTTTTGCGATTGCCTCTAATCACGTGCTACTTACATCTGAACTAACGGGCGACTTTAACAGCGATCGCGACAAGATCATGCGCGCCCTTCGTAACGGAAATTTTTATTTATGTTTGGATCTTTTAGGAAATCCCAAAGGCTTTTTTGCTGAAATAAATTCAGCAAGTAGAAACTACCTTCCTGGCTCAAGTATAACCTTGGCCGAAGCAAGAACACTTACCATTAAACTTCCCAAGGCACCTTCCGTTCCCTATGAAATTCGTATCATAAAAGACGGTCAACTGTTGCAAACTTACAACGTTCCTGAAGTCTCCTACGCCATTACCACGAAAGGTGTTTATCGCGTTGTCGTAAGGGTTATTCCTACTTTCCCCCTTCCCGACGGTAAAAAGTGGATACCTTGGATTCATACCAATGCCTTTTACGTCAATTAAGTAAAAACTAGCTAATTTAGTAAGCATTTTGCCGCAGAGTGGTCATTTTTCAGGACCCCTGACAGTCGATAGCTTTTGTTATTAAAATGTGTCATTAAATTCACATTTGGGAGCTAATATGAATTCCTCTTGGTTTATTGAAGAGGCCATTAAAAGTGGCCACGGTGTACTTAGTAAAGATGGCGCTTTAATTGTTCGAACAGGACAATTCACAGGAAGAGCCGCAAAAAATCGTTTCATCGTTGATCGACCCGAACTTAAAAACAGTATTGACTGGGGAACGGCAAACGTCGCAATGAGTGAAAGCGATAGTCGTGACGTTTTTAATCGAACGATCGGTGAAATCGAAAAAACTAAAAATTATCGCATGCAGGGTTTTGTTGGTGGTTTTCCACTAGAGGTAGTTTCGACCTCTCCCTGGCATATTGCTTTTGCACGAAACATGTTTAGACAAGAAACGATTCGCGCAATCACCGACAAAATCCCACCGGGAAAAATGATTCGTATCTGGCACCTTCCCTATAAAACGACACACGATTTAGGGTTAAGTCATTTAGAGAAAACAGTTATCCTTTTAGATCCCATCGATCACCAAGTCGCGATTGTCGGAACCATTTACGCGGGTGAAATTAAAAAATCGGCGTTTAGTTTAGCTAATTTTATTTTTCCTCAAATCGGTTTTTTCCCGATGCATGCCTCGGCGAATTGTTTGAAAGACGGCAATGACTCTTGTGTCCTTTTTGGTTTGTCTGGTACGGGTAAAACGACACTATCTGCGAGTGCTGACCGTTTTTTAATCGGCGACGATGAGATCGTTTGGACACCCACTGGAATTTCTAACATGGAGGGCGGGTGCTACGCGAAATTAATTGGTCTAACTGAAGAAAAGGAACCAGAAATTTATCGCGCGAGCAATCGATTTGGTTCGATTCTTGAGAACGTTGTTTACAATGAAAAAACTCGCGAAGTGGATTTTGCGGACCAAACTCTTACAGAGAACACTCGCTCTTCCTATAGCCTAGACGCGCTTGAAAAAGTTGCCGATCAAAAGCAGGAAGCTTCCGCTCCTAAAAATATTGTTTTCCTTAGCGCCGATGCCTTTGGTGCGCTTCCTTCGGTTGCTCGCTTGAACACTTATCAAGCGCAGTACCACTTTCTTTCTGGATACACAGCAAGACTTGCCGGCACTGAGCTTGGAGTGAAAGAACCTACTGCGGCTTTCAGTACTTGTTTTGGTGCTCCATTCATGCCGTTGAATCCTTCGGTTTATGCTTCCCTTCTTGCCAAGTATATGGAGTCCTCTAAAGCTCAAGTATGGCTACTTAATACTGGCTGGACAGGAAAAGGTTACGGTCATGGTGAACGTTTCCCTCTAAAAATCACTCGTGAAATCCTAAAACAAATCCAGTCTGGCGACCTAGCAAAAGCGCCAATGAAGCCTCACCCGGTATTTGGTTTTGATGTCCCAACTGCTATCAAAGGTGTTGATCCTAAATTTTTACAATACGCTGAAGGCGAACAAGTAAATAGCTTGGCTGTGAAATTTACGGAAAACATGAAAAAATTTAAAGGCGTCAGCGCCGACGTTATTGATCGCGGTGGTCCCAAGGTCATTAAGACTTCTACCGTTAAGGCTCAAGAGTCCGGTTGGACGCGCGCTTAATGGATAGAATTGAATCGGTTATTGAAAAATCAAAGATTTTTTATGACAACGGCGACCCTGCTCACGACGTTGTCCACATTGCCCGCGTTATGCGGCTTTGTGA
>CAYPZY010000251.1:0-4941 GCA_964415155.1 uncultured Bdellovibrionales bacterium | reverse complement strand
TTTGTCAATCCACTCACCAACTGCAAGTCAATCACATCATACCGATTTGGGCAGGAGGAAAAACGCTCGAAGAAAACCTAAACCTCATGTGTTCAAGGCATAATAAATTTATCTATCAAAAGCAGAAACGGGCGCTATAAGATCGCCAACAAAAAACCACTACTTCCCTAAAATCTCCAAAACCTTCTTGGGAACTTCGGCGGACATTAAAAACCCACCACTAACAGAGCCGTGTTGAGGAACCGTGTGCACATAACCTAAAGTTTCACGCTTCATTTGCAAAGGAATTTTGTTTTTAATGGGAATCGCCAAGCGCTTCAAAGGGTCATAAGGAACTTCCACTAACATTGCCACTTTTGCAGTGCCTTTATAGAGGCGAAGTTTGAAAGACTTCTCTGGCATCAACACCACAAACTCAGACATATCTCTGCTGTCTAAGCCCGTAATCTGGCCAATTGCGCGATCCCCTCCCTTCGTTGTTGCCGAATCTAAAGTCTTCTCAAGTAACAATGTTAGTGGAATACTTAGTTCTACTATCCCTCCTAATACTTTATCTAAATAAACCTTAACTTCCGCTCCCGGCAGTTCTTTTAATTTTTGCTGCCAAGAAAGCGTCAAAAGATTTGGAACTGGCATTGCTAGTTTTAAACTTTTGCGAGCCATATCAATATCAAGAGATTTATAATTTCGCAGCAAGGCGCTATCCAAATATCCCGTCATCTCAATTTGAGCCCGACGTAGAGTTTCGTTGTCCCACTCTAAGGCACAAACAGGCATCGCCATTAAATGAAGGCTTAAAAGAAGTATCGATCTTCTTATCATATCAATTCCCTTATTTTAAGCTGCTAATCTTTAGATGGGTTGAAAACCAGAGAGAAAATTTCTGATCCACATTCAGTTTATAAAAGGAAATTTAAATTTCTAAGAAATTTTTTAATTTTTTTGTTTTAGAAAACAATATCGACAATAAATAAATCAATCTCAGAATGAGAGTTACTTATTCACAGAGAAATCCACAGGGTCAAAAGCTAAAACGGCTTGTTCCAGTTTTATTCCGCGAGACCCTTTAACCCAGATGCGATCATTAGCGGTCAAGGAACTGCGAATTTTCTCTGCGGTGGTAGGGTCAAACTTGCCACTAGTGTAAAATTCGCCTTTGTGTCCAGCCGATACAATTCCATCAGTGAAAGCTTTAAGCGGTTGACCAATAAACCAAATCAAAGAAAATCCAGCTTTGCCGGCTTTGCGACCAATCTCGCGATGAAGTTCATCGCGCATTTCTCCCTGCTCGAGCATCTCGCCGATAACGGCGATTTTCTTGCCCTTCACTTGCGAAAGTTTTGCGTTCTCGATCATTTTTCCCATACTCTCGGGGTTTGCGTTGTAACCGTCAAACAAAACCTCCGAGCCATTTTTAAGTTTGACTCTTTGATTGCGTCCCCAGGGAGTTTGACAAAGAGCTAACCCTTTCCAAATTTGTTCGGGCTTTAAACCAGCAGCCAAAGCCAAAGCAGCGGCCCCTGCCAGATTTGAAATATTGTGTGGACCAAAAACATTCACATCGGCGCGACCTTCGACACCGGCGATTTTTCCGGTGACTGATAAACTTTCAACATTAGAATTGGCCAACGATAAAAAGACGGTGGCCTCTTTTTGTGTGTTGGAAAAGGTTAGCATATCTTTATCGCCATATAGTTTCGCAAATTTGTTTTTCATAGCGAGAGTATACTGGTTGTCTAAATTAAAAATTCTTAAGACATCGCGACGCCCTTCCTGATAAATTTCCTCTTTCGCTTTGGCAACATTCTCAATACTTCCTAACCCTTCAAGGTGGACACGTCCCACGGTGGTAGCGACAACAATGTCGGGTTGAGCGATTTGGCAGAGATTTTGAATTTCTCTCAAGTGATTCATTCCCATTTCAATAATGGCTGCCTTGTGTTGAGTATCGATTTGCAATAGACTTAAAGGAACGCCCCAATGATTGTTGAAGCTACCTTTATTACAGTAAGTGTTAACTTGCGAATTCAAAATACTGGCGGCAAATTCCTTAGTTGTCGTTTTGCCATTACTCCCCGTTACAGCCAATATCTTGGTAGAGAGTTTTTTTCGCCAAAAGCTGGCTAATTCCTGAAGAGCAATTAAAGTGTCTGAAACCAAAAACGTGATAACCTTTTTTTGTAAAGGGCGCCAACGATCCTTTTCGTGGATTATCAAAGCTTCAGCGCCCTGATCGATGGCTTGCTGCAAGAAATTATGGGCGTCGAAATTTGGCCCTTTAAGCGCCACAAAAATTTTGCCGGTGAGATTAACCCGCGTGTCAGTTCCTACACCATCTATGGTGCCCGGTGATCTGGTGTTTTCAACAAGAAGTTGTGCTTTAGTAGCTTTAACAATTTCATCGATACTTAGATTTAACGACATCCCAATACCTCTTTGACGACTTCTTGATCGCTAAAATGAATTTTTTTAGTACCTAGAATCTGGTAGTCCTCGTGACCTTTTCCTGCGATGAGAACGATATCTCCTTGCTGAGAAAAGTTCAATGCCTCAGTGATGGCTTGTCGTCTGTCTGTCTGTTTAATTATTTTTTTGCCAATTTGAGCGAATCCACGACTAATTTCAGAAATTATCTTTTCGGGATCTTCCGTGCGCGGATTATCTGAAGTTACGACCACAATGTCTGAATATTTTTCCGCAATCGCTCCCATGAGAGGACGCTTTCCCTGATCACGATCGCCACCACAACCAAACACGGTAATAATTTTTGCTTTCTTTGCTCGTTCCCCGCGAATGCGATGAATTGTCCCCAAAACATTCTCTAGAGCGTCGTTACTGTGAGCATAGTCGACAAAAACGTGAATGCCACTTTTGTTGAAAACTTTTTCCAACCGTCCGGGGGCACCTTTAGCATGTCGCAAAGCCTCAACACATGTAGGAATAGAGGCGCCAGCACTAACGCCGACAGCAAGGCTCGCCACCGCATTGTAAACATTGTGCAGACCGATAAGCGGGATATTTACTTTGGCGGGACCGCGAGGAGTGGCAAGTTGAAAGATACTCCCATTAAAGTCGCTCTCTTCGACGGAAAATTGGAAGTCACTGCGAGTTTGTCCATAAGTCCAAAGTTTCGCGTCGCCTGCAACCTCAAGTTTTCTTCCCCACTCATCGTCATAATTGACGATAGCAAACTTAGCAGTTTTCTTAGACCTGCTCAGCAGCTGATTAAAAAGCCTCTGCTTGGCCGAAAAATAGTTTTCCATTGTTTGATGGAAATCCAGATGATCGCGCGTGAGATTGGTAAAAACGGCCACATCAAAGGGAAGAGAATCGACCCGCGATTGTGTTAGTGCGTGACTTGAAACTTCCAGAGCGACGGCTTTGGCTCCCAGACTTTTGAATTCTTGTAGACGGCGATAAAAAGTGACGGGGTCTGGTGTTGTCAACTCTGACGGCCAAATCTTATCACGCAAATGGTGATCGACGGTTCCCATTACGCCAGTTGGTATTTGCGCCTGAGTAAGAATTTTCTCAACAAGATGACAAATGGTGGTTTTGCCATTGGTGCCGGTCACCCCCATGCAAAACATCTCGTTGGCAGGCTCGCCATAATAGCGATTGGCCAGCGTTTCAAGCGCCCAGCGCGTATCGTCCACCTTGACCACGGCACCTTCAAAGTTCTTGGGAATATTCGCATCGTCCTCGACAATCAATGCCGCGATACTTTTCTTTGCTACTTCCTCAATGAACTGATGGCCGTCAATTTTAGTGCCACGAACGGCAACAAATACAAAGTCTTTGGTAGCTTGTCGAGAGTCAGAGGTAATTCCGGCAACATCAACGAGAGGATGTTGCCCAAGTCTCAACTGACCGTAAATGGATAGCAATTGAGAAAGCTTCAAAAAACACTTCCTTTAAAGAAGCGTTTTGAAGTAGCTTTCGCAGTCACTAATATAATATTTAGTTTTCTTTTCGGCCTCTTGTTTACACTGACCAGAAAACTTTTTCTTAAGTGAAGCTAAATCGGTTCCGATTTTTTCGGTCTTTTTCCATTCCTTCAATTTTTGCGACAACTTTTCTAAACTCGATTTGTTGCGGCCTAAGAAGGCGTCTGAAGCATTAAGATTAGATGTAAAAAAACTATCAAGCTCGGAAATAATTTTGTCTTTTTGCTTGGGATCAAGTTCCATCAAATAGGTAATGTGGCGGGCACCCCACTGAATTTTCGTCGCGCTACCTTTAGCAGCTTTGTAAGCCTTCTCAGACCACTCCACAGCCTCTTGATTGTTACCAGACTCCTTTTCAATCCAGGCAAGCGAAGACATGGTGTAGTAATCGTTCACACCACGCTTAATATCATCATGCAAAATCTGTTTTGCAAGTTCGCTCAAACCGGCTTTGTAGAGAATATAGGTAGAAGTATTGGTAGTAAAAATTTTGGAATGCTCATCCTTTGCCAACTTATTGGCATTGACCATTTCCTCTTTCAATTTTGCTTTTTCCTCGTCGGGAATGGTCTGATGATTACTCATCAGGTCGGTAAGTTCTACCACAGGATAGAAGGATGCGAGTCGGTCAAAGTCACCAACCGCTAGATTTTTACGAGCATTTTCTAGTGCCGACTTGTAGCTGCCAATAACCGCATCTCGTAAGGTATTAGCTTCAGGATAAACGGCCTTAATGATTTCTCCCGAATAGTACGAGAGAAACTCCATATTGTGTTTTACTAACTCGGCGTTTTGTAAAATTTCAGTCAACCGTTTGGTTGCTTGATCACGAAAAGCCTTCGGCAACTTTTGATTTTTGCCCGCCTCAGAACCTTTAGCGACAATAAGATTCAAGAAAAATCGTGATTTCTCGTTAGCCAAAGAGGCTGGGACCTTCGCTTCAATTTTTTCCAAAACTGTGGAGAGTTTTTCTTTTTTACTTTTGAAAACTTCA
>CAYPZY010000250.1:0-4979 GCA_964415155.1 uncultured Bdellovibrionales bacterium | reverse complement strand
GTAAGATTAACGCGTCCATGATGGAAAACACTAGCCTCTCTACCCACCGCGATCTTAACACACCGACCGACACGCTGACGAAAGTAATTCCCACCACCTTGGGCGCCCAAGGTAAAACCTTTAAAAAGAACCCGGAATCTTTTCCACCTGGCGAAAAAACTGTAGCGACATCTGATATATCGAACGCTTTTCTTTACTCTCGCCGATGAATTCATCAGACAGACTCACTAAGGCTTCGCGAATGCGTTTTTTAAACAATGGTAACTTGTCGGGATCAACAGGCAGCGTAATGGAAATAAATTCACGATCCAAAAGGCTTTGTTCATCTAAAGCGATGATTGCCCTCTTAAGCAATTCCTTGTGAGCATTGCGGCCTGTCTGTGATGGTAAATCATAACTTGTCTTATAATAGAATTTTGGCTGACAAGAAAAATAGCGCCCGTCGCGCAAAACAATCTTGTTAATCTTTTCGTAGGCCGAAAGAGATTTCACAATCTCCTTTTCGGGGACTTTGCCAGCGAAGGCATCGATAATTTCCCTTAAAGAAATACCATTTTTGCACAGACCGATCAGCCTTAACAGCGGAAAACAATACCAGCCTTCCATGTGCTCTAGATCTTCGCGGCTAAGAGTAATGTATTGGTCTTTTTCTTTAGTGTACTTCGCAAGCTTAAGATTTAATTCTTCGATTCGGGCATGATCACTCTTCTTTTGTGCAGCCGCCAAATCATTAATAAGAGCAACGAACGTTTTTTGTTTTTCAGTGAGTTTGTAATAGCGTCCGATAGATTCGATCACATTTTTACTCATCAGGCGTTGGCCAGTATTCACCATACCTAAAGTGCGATCCGACGAGAACTTGAGCCTGCGACTTAATTCGCGCAAACTCAATGGCTTTTCGCGCCCTACCGTTTGTAAGAGCTGAATAAAATCCTTGGGAGAACGAATTTGCAATAGCAAATCATTGGAAATCATATTTCACGCAAATCAAAAAACCGAATGCTGTAAATTGTTTTTATCTTCTGAATCTGACCTTCAATTTGATAAGCCCCCTGCAGCGTTTTTCCAGTCGCGCAGTGAAATGCCACCTGACCACTGATATTGATGGTATCTCGAGAGTACTGTGAGAAGGCCGCCGAATTGACATCTACCCCACCGGCTGGAACCTCACAGGGTAAATCTTCATTAAATAAGATGCTAACATCATCGCTCGTTTTTTCGTACTCAATATAAACCTCATTGGCGAATCGCGATTTCGCATGAGCTTTCACTACATGCAGACTGTAAATCTTTTTTTCCACATAACCCTTGAAGGTTTTCACTGAGGTACCCCAGAACTGAGTCATTCTTTCGGCGGTTGCAATACTATCCTGGTAGTTGAGTTCGGTAATTTGATAGAGGTGTATCGCAACGGCTACAGCCATCAGATTTTTTAGCGGCAGCGGCTTGCCATCGGGGCCATAAAGTTTTTTGAGGCTAACGACCACGGAGTAGGGATAGATCTTTTCAGTCACAAATAATGGACGTTGGCTTTCCTGATCGGGTCGAAAAATAATTTCGCCTGGCTTTACACCTGCTGTCGTAGTAACAATTTTTTTCAAGTAGGTCTGTTGCTTTTCATCAAAACCACACACATTGGTATCGGGAAGGCACATTTTCAATTCTTCGCTGAGATTATACCAAATTTTGGTAAGCATTAATTCCGCGAGTCCGCCATGATTTCCTAAGATGTCGCCCTCACCATGAGATTGAAAACTGCAAAAGACAACAGCAATGCAAGGCAAAATCATTCGACAAACGCGGGATTTAAACATAGTTGTGCTCCTTAATCGCTCCAGATATAAGGTTGGTATATGAATTTAGCAAATAAAATTCGCTTTGGTATACTCCTTGTGTGCTTCAGTGTGGGGCAGGGCTTACAAGCGCAAACCAAACTGATAGATTACGGTCCCTACATCGTTAATTCGGCGTGGTTTTCTATTAGGCCATTAATTTTTGCATTGGATCGGGGAAATTCTTCAGCGCACGACTTTAGCGAAAAAGAACTGCTCTACATCCTTCAACCGATGAAGTTCGTCTATAATGAAGCTGACACCGCAAAAGTAGTAGGATTTAGACCCGGCAACGATCCTGTGTTTGATGTTCCCCCAGGTCAGCGACGACCAACCGCCGTCACTAATCGTGAGCGAAAATCTCCGATATTATTTAATCTAGGAATTATTAATAATCCTGATTCTTTCAAATTTTCTCAAGCCGTAGGACTTATCGTTCATGAGCTGGGCCACAAAATTGACAAGTACCCCACTCTTCCCAATGGTGACAGATGGGAAATCAGCCAATATGACATCGACACAGTGGCAGGAAAAGTTCAAAGACTGCTCGCGCCCTCGGAAGGAGCGGTGACTATTGGTGAACGTCAACTCATGTACGCCAATTATTATATTTTTCCTCCCGCCAACAGCGGTATTTTTTATGAGTTTCCGCCGATAGGAGTAATTTATCCTGGCGGCAAGATACCTCCCATTGAGAATTTGGTGTTTAGCGGCATCACTCGGCAAAATGAAAAATCCAAAGTTATTCTTACTAACCACCTTATCGAATCGCTACACATCGAAACATTAGACAAAAATATTTTTCGTTTTTCCGTCCTTACCCGCAATGCCAAAATCGACAATGGCGTAATGAACAGCGAATACAATTGGACGATGACCGATACAAAACTTATACTCGACTTCACCGCGCCCGGTGCTGAGATTGAGTCGTCGAAAGTCTTTGACGGGCTTCGCTTTACACTTGAACCAAAACTTACAGTCAGCATTGATAAAGCGGAAGCGCAAAAAGGAAATTTGCAACTCTTGGGTTATGTCGACTTTTCACAGTGGAAGCCAAAGGGTGTTGCCGACAGCGAAACATTGTCCATTGTTGTTGAGGAAAACATGATTCGTAAAGAGTATCCCGTTGAAATTCTGGCAGGAGAATTTCCTAACGAACGTCAGCTAAAGTCAGCGACGTTTTCTTTTCAAAAAAAGTATTCTCAAAAGAGAAAAATCAAATTCATAGCTCTGCGCGCAAGGAATAGTTTTTCTAACTCGCAGGATTTCTTTTATATCCCTCTCCGAAAACAGCTTGAAGTCATGGTCGGTGGCCAATGAAATTGTTGATATTTTTTTTGGCTGTTGCTTCGGCGCAGTTTAAGAATTCGACTCCCCAAGTTGGTGATCTCGGCCGTTACAACGGAAGCCTAGAAGAAAATGGTAAAGTAACAAAGTTTTTTGAAGAAACAAATATCGTAAAGTGCACAGGGCAGGACTGCATTGTTCGCGTCACTCGTGTCCTGGGCGACAACGTCTCCGTGACAGATCGGCTTCTTTCGCAACACGTTTCGTTTTCATCGCTCGTTCTTATGCGTTGGTTAGGAAGCTGTGAAAAATCCACGACCAGAACTTCTCCGGGGATTCGCGAGGAGGTTAAAGTTCCAGCTGGCACTTACAAATCCTGCCGAGTGAGTCTAGCTGGTACCGACGTCAAGACAACAGTGTGGATCGCCAACGTGCCTTTTGGCTGGGTCAAACTTGTAAGAGAAACCAAAAGCAAAAAGGAAACACTGGAACTTCTAAGCCACCAAGAAGCATGGGATCCCGAGATTAAATTCTAAACCGCGCACAGTGCGTGCGCGCAATCGCCCGACACGCGCTTCAAACGCGCTTAAATTTTTGCTAACTATATCTACCTTAATTATCCTAATAGCCATTAAGGGTTAGGATATTTATGGCGCCTCTAGTAATTTTATTTTGTTTGCTTTTATCAGCTTGTTCATCAACCCCGTACCAACAACAAATTGCCGACGCTAGAACTTGCAAGGTGTGGAAAGGCAGCAATGAAGATCTTATTGTAGCCGAAGTCGGCGAAAAGGAAGCAAAGAGAACGTTCGCATGCTCAGCCTTTAGTAAATGTCGAGAAGCCTACGCTCACTACGAAAATAATTTTATTTTAAGTGGCGTAAAAGACCCTAGAGAATCTCGCTTCGAATCTTTGTTGGGTACCTTCGAAAATCAATGGCTGAAATTACGAAAGCTATTATTTGGACCGATTCTAGTTAAAGACGGGCGCGCAGAGATTAGTATCAACGAGCAACTCAACGAGGAAATTAAATTTAACCAAGCCTGCAGCCCCCGCCAAGCGGCGCTGGGAGTGGCATTGATCGTTGAGGGCCATGAGCAGCCTTAGTAGCGGGGCTGCTCATCTTAGGTGAATTTACTTTTTTGCGGCAGTGCCGTTAACAGTTACAGATCCGTTTTCATCTTGTAGAATTACATAACCAAGATCGTAATTTTTCGTCACTGGCGCGTAAACTGCTGGACAAATAGATTTACGGTAGCCGCCAACAACTGTGTACGAAGAACTATTTTCGCTCATTTTATTTTCAAGTACGATAATATTCTTAGCAGCACGACAACTGTTGCTGTAAATAACACTCATTTTGACTTTAAAGAGTTGTTTTCCATTTGAACAAATAGAGCCGCAATCTTCGACTTTTACTAACCAAACATTTTCCAGTTTTAAATTATCAGCAAAAACTACTTCTGGACTTGGTTCTAAATCTCGAGCGCCAGCTACAGAACCAATAAGTATCAATGACATTAAAAGAAATTTTTTCATTATTTTCCCCTTTGTTTATCTAAAAGTGCGAAGTTATTTTTTACGACCTCTTTTGACAAGTCGAATTCGTTTTTTCGCTTATTCAGAAAATTTTATAGAGGAGAAGATAACTAGTCTTGGTGAACCGGAGCCAAGTCGGCGACCAGACTTCCATTGGCGGAAGTACCCCCCCCCACCACCTTGGGCGCCCAAGGTACGGCAATCCTCATCCAGGCACTCACTGCCATGATGGAAGTGCCTGGCCCCAAACAACGCGCTCTCCATAGGAGCCTGTCTGAAAAGTTTTTGATAGCGCTGAGCTATGGAAATCATTGAAAAAA
>CAYPZY010000249.1:0-5021 GCA_964415155.1 uncultured Bdellovibrionales bacterium | reverse complement strand
GTCAAAAAATTTATTGAGAAGGAACAAGATATCGCCATACCAGGTACCAAAGAGGACCTCTTCACAAGTACGGTATCTTGGTCGGTAAAAATGGCGACTCAAAATCTTGTCGAAGTTTCGACCAAACCGACTGCTAAGGATTTGCTCGCGGGTCACGGTGCCAGCACGCTTTTTGGCCGTCCCACCGGTTGGCTTGGTCTGTTCACTCATGCCGATGCCAAAGCCATGCTTGAAGAGGCTTTCACATTGGCCAAGGCAGGACAGAAGTTTACCCAAAATATCGTGACCACTGATGCTAGTGGCGTTTTAAAGCTCTTTTCACTTTCCGTTTCTTCCAGCAAAGATAAGGAAACAGCTCGCTTAGAGCTTTCTACTCCTGACATTCCGAAGAAAAAAGAAGAATCAAAAAAAATCTCAGCACTGGATTGCATGATTGTGAGCCAATCACTGATTCCAGATAACGTCGATGCTTGGCTTGATCGAGTTAAAGAAGTCGCGCGGAAAAACGGTGTGATTGGGGCTGATCAAGAGATCCCACTAATTATCGTTGCCGAGGAAAAAGCCGTAAGCCCCAAAAAATTTCGTTACTCTAAAATTTTTGGATTGGTTTATCGACCATTCAAAAACCGCCTCGTCTGCTATCACGTTTCATCGGCTACCGGTTGCCCTTTCACCAAATACAATCATACCAATATTGGTTGGGTAAAATGTATTATTCCTGTTCACGTCGCTATTGAGTCCCGCTTGGAGAACCTTTCAGAGTATGGTGCCACCATTATTGCTTCAAGACCTTTTGCTGCTGGCACGAGCCTGTACTTACACGACTCCATTTATCAAAATGCGCCGGAGGGAAATCTCTGCGCCAGATTCTATTTTGCTGAAGAAAACAAAAAGGAGAAGGGCAAATTTAGTTGTTTCCTTCTCTACTTTGGTATCACTGACGGATTCTTGAAATTCACTCGTAACTGGATTCGTAAAGACTTCGCCGAAAAGAAACAAAGCCAAGGTTAATTTATTTTTTCTCTGCTTGAACCGCTTCTGGTTTAGCCGTCTCCACTTTTTTAGGGAAAATGTCATAGGTCGTATACATACCGGCTTTACGATGATCATCGACATGACAATGTAACATCCACTTACCAGGATTGTTGGCCTCCATATCGACAGACTTCATACTTGCTGGTAAAAGTTCAATCACGTCAGTGTAAGTGTTTCCCGATCTTACAAGTTCCCCATGCCAATGGGCTGTGTGCAAATCAACTTCTGTTCCCAGAGCTAATAAGTGCCATCGCACTCGCTCTCCTTCGTGCATTTCGAGACCTTGCAAATTTCCAAAAATATAACCGTTAATAGCGTGCTTCAGATGCCCCTCAGCCTCAGCGGCAGGCATATCAGGTCGTGATTCATTGAAAATAAAATAGAGATTCACAAATTCCCTATCGACATCGCGAGGAGTGCCATCAGCTTTAGCGTAGCGTGCCGAGGTGATAATGATAGGGCCCATTAGTCCTAAATAAATGTCTCCCTGATTATGAGAGTGATAGAGCCATACTTTCGAGCCACCCTCTCCAGGTTGAGGCGCTGCTTTACTTGGGACAAACCACGAATACACGTATCTTTCACCAGGCATGACCATGGAACCCTTGCCCGTGATTCCTGAGTACATCGCCCCTTCGTTATCCTTATTGTAAAGCACTCCATGCGGATGCATGCTGACGTGATGATTTTTTGTTTTATTCATGAACACGACCTGAATGGTATCGCCCTCAACAGCTCGAATCACCGGGCCAAGAATTCCCAACCACGGCGGTTGTGCTTTTTTAAGTGTGAAAGTTTCGTCTGTGTATTCAATATAACGAATTTTTTGATACTTGGTGCGTTCGCCCCAGGGGGCATCTACCTTTGTTTGCTCAAGGGTATTTTGTCCTGTGGGAGCATAGTCCCATTCTGTTTCTTCCGCTGCGACATAATAGGTTCGAATCGTGGGATGATAAGGAGCAGCTGAAGCGAACGGATCGGTATTATAATTGACCGACACACAGGCCGGCAAAAGCCATAAAAAACACAAATATCTGTAATACATAGTGATAAAATTATCGCAAAAAATCACAACGGTGGGCAGATTTGACTTAGAAATTAGCTTTTAGGCCAGTCTCTATGACGCCATCGCTATAGTTCTGAGTTGCATAGTTGGATTTCACATCCAAAACGCTGACACGAACTACACCTTCCAAACTATCAGCAATGGGTGCCGAAAGTAAAACCGACAAAATATGATAGGTATCTTGCCGCGAACTCGTCGGGGTATAAGCCACCGGTAAAGACGTGGGCGGGGTGAACGGGAAACTTTTGATAATGAAATCAAAGCTTGGAGTTAGTTTAATTTTTCGCAACCGACTCAGGTAAAATGGAAACGACTGTGAAAATCTTTGGCGCCGAGCACTCGTCAGGTGATTTGTTCGATCTAAATCCCAACCAATAGCCACCGTTGATGAACTTTCGTAAGTACCCAAATCAGTATTAAAACCTAAACTATAATCTTCCTGAAGTAAGCCCGTAGGTTTAACCCAACCAGGATAAAACTCAAGGGAGAGTCCGGGGGCCGTTGGAAGATTACGATAGTAACGATCGTTCCAAGTCCCTAAAATCTCGAGCCGAGTCTTATCTTTTGTTTCGTAAAACACAGAAAGATCCAAACGCTGATTGCTCCAGTCATCAAGAATCTGATTCTCTTTATCATCGTAAGAAGACATGTCCCAATCGCGGTTAGACAAAGTTCCGATAATTTTAAAATTTAAAGTATTTTCAAATTCAGACTGAAAAAAAATAGAGAAAGCTTGGTCAACAAAATCATTTGCGACTCCCCACCCCTCATCATAGTTCGATGGGGGCGCGCGAATATGTGCTTTCACAACATCAATACTAGCACCTGATAGAAAGTTCTCTATCATTTTGCCTTCCATCTGTATTCCGGAATGCAAATTATTGACATTCGCATTGGCGGCTTGGCGTTCTTCATTGAAGGTTTTAACATCGAGCTCAATGACACCTTTAAATCTAGAAATGGAAGTCGAATACAAATGAGGATACCAGCGCGGGCTAACATAGGAGTAACTGCTGGGTTGCCCGTTATAGACCTGCGAAGGATTGCTAGCAGTTCCAAGCCCAGCCCCAACTTCGGCCATTGGCGCTTCGTCGGCGGCGGAAACTGCAGCCGCAGAAGCGAGAAAAGTAAGGCTAAATAGCAATTTTTTAATCATAGAATTATCTGATAGTAGAAACCAAAACCGTAATCGTAAAAACTTTGATCATGTTGTGAACTGCGATTGTGTTCGCCTTCAACATTAAATTTAAAACCACCGATATTATCGTCAGTTAGAGTGTATTCCCATTGAATAGCAGCCTGGCCGCGCAACCCAGTTTGAAAATAGACATCCTGAACTTGGCGAGGAAGATTTAAGCCAAGTCCGCCGTTGACCAAAACATCACCGATGCCCAAAGAAAACAATCTGTGTTTCGCTCCCACCTCAAAGCCATAAAACCACAAGGGAGTTGTTGTCGCCTCACCGGTAGAATTAAGTAGCAAAACCGGTCGTTGGTACGCGAGGCCCGAAAACATTAGATAACTTTTACTTCCCAACCAATACGAGCTGCCAAAATTAAAGCGATGCCTGATGTCGGTCGGTCTATTTTGTCCAGGTGTTGTTGTAGCAATCTCATTAAATTTATTGAAACTAAAACCATAGGCAAAAAGATATCCCCAGGGTGGTTGTCTCTTAACGTGATAAGCAAGATCCAACGCTAAGCCGAGAGTAGAATGAAAATTAGTTCCAGGGTTAGCCCGATGATCGTTAAGTTCGATGTAGCTAAGTCTTGAATCAATTCCAAAGAATTGGCGCTGGTCTTTGCGATTAAAGACTTTATCTTTCACTTTTGTCACAGATTTACTAAAGCCGCTTTCATTCTCGACAAGAGGTAGATCAACGGGTTTTTGCTGTTGCGGTTCTTCCTTAATTAGATTTTCTAAAATTTGATATTGATAGAGATCAGAGAAATCGGCGGATACATTGCGCTTTAGGATAGGAATATGAATTTCCTCATCCGTAATACCACCATGTCCCCCTTTGTTGTTCGAATAAAAGGTAACCCCCTTACTCGCGATAACAACGGCATGAGGTTTAGTTTTAGCATTGAAGTAGGCAGGAATTTGCGTCAATAAATACTCATTGAACTGCAGGATAATGCTATCGTTCCAACTTTCTGGACACTGTGCTGGCGTCGCACTCATTTCTTCATTCTGAAAACTAATCATGTAAAACGATTGTTCACATTTTCCTGGCGATAACGTCAATTTACCGTGAAACTCACGTCCAAAAACTTGAATCTCATTTCCATTTTGAACAGCGACGATTTCCACTTGCTGTTGAGTCGCCAAATGCTTGGCAACGTTTTGTCTATCAGACTCACTCACATTGTCGGGGAAGTAAAGACTTGCAAGTCGATCCTGAACAGAGACTTTAATACCCAAATCAGAAGTCAGACGAGAAGTCTGGAGATGTTCTTCAATTGCAAAATTCTGCGAGACATCTACCATGCCATGATCAGAGGTCACTATGACAGAGATTTTCGAGCCGTCTTGTTCCGCCTTTTCAAGTGTTGTAAAAATTTTTTGCAAGTGGGAATCAAGAGTCACAAGGTATTTTTTGGCGGTCTCCGAATTTGGTCCGTCGCGATGAGAAAAACCGTCGAACCCGACAAGATGAATAAAGGTAAATTCAGGCCAGGCGTTGTAACGAGTGTTCTCAAGAAGTCCTGCAAGCGAGTTGATGGTGTGACCATCTACCTCGATAAAGTTGTCGGTCATGTACTGGACGCCCAGTTTAAGATCCCCGTTTAACTTGATACTTGAGTCAGTATTAAACGAGTAAGATAATCCCAAGTTCTTGCGCTGTACCCGCGACAATTCTTTAAATATGGTCTTACCTCTTAACATGCCAGTTAGAACTTCTGGCCCCGAGGGGCTT
>CAYPZY010000248.1:0-5040 GCA_964415155.1 uncultured Bdellovibrionales bacterium | reverse complement strand
GTGTTTATGAAGCACCCATTGGCGGCTGTACTGGCACCGCAACGGTACAAAATTTGGTCCTGACCGTGACTGATAAGGCCTTCTCTTATAACGTTGAGGCGCGAGCTTGTTATTATCAAGAAAAAGTAGAATATGTCGGTCATATTTCTGCTGGAAAAAGCAGTCGCGTAGTTTTACAGAGTCAGAAGAAGAGAAATCTAGCAAAAGGCGCCGACTCTTCATGGAAAAATGACGATACGCAATTCAAATTTCAGTACGATCCCGATTCTGGTAAAGGCAAGGTGTCTTACGGCCGAACCTTCTTTGCGGTATCTTGCGAATAGATCAAACAGCCATGTTAAGACTTTGCAAAGGTTAAAATGGGCAATTTTTACCCTTTTTAGGTTTAACGCGACTAAATTTTTTCCCGTAGATTTGACCTATTCGACATCCGTCAGTACAACCTAATTTCCAAATAAAACTTAGTTACGACGGAGCACTGGTGCGCAAACCCTTGAAGACAAGCAAGGTTAAAAAACTTAAAAACACGAAACGTTCCAGTCGAAGCCTAACTAAACAAATTCAGTTTTCAGGAAGTCTTTTTGGCAAAAGCGAAGAACAAGATTTACAGAAAATCTTTTCGTTGATCCAAGTTCACGCCCAAGTTGATCCCGCAAATTATAAACTCCCGACCGTCTCTCGACGAATTCACCGGCAAATGACGGCTCACAAGTTCAAAACCTTGGCAGAATACGTGAAATTTCTGCAGGCCAAACCACAAGAAATTAAAATCTTGTCTGACGACCTTTTTATTCATGTTACCGAATTTTTTCGCGACCCCGAGTCTTTTGATGCTCTTTATGACAAATTTCTGCCTATCTTAATCGACAACAAAACCCCGCGCTCGCCTTTACGAGTTTGGGTTCCTGGTTGCTCAACTGGTGAAGAACCTTATTCAATTGCAATGCTGCTTCAGGATTACATCGCTAAACATGACAAAAGGATTTCATATCAGATTTTTGCCAGCGACATTAGCGAACAGGCTGTCGAAGTGGCTCGGCAAGGTTTTTATTCAGCGGAAGAAGTGAAAGGAATTTCAGAAGCTCGCTTAACCAAATACTTTGATCGTGTAAAAAGCGGCTATAAAATAAAAAAGACTATCCGTGATAATTTCATTTTTTCACGCCACGATGTTGGGGGCAATCCTCCATTCGCAAAAGTTGATCTTATATCCTGCCGAAATGTATTAATTTATTTCGATCCTATGTTACAGCAGCGAGTACTACCAGTGTTTCATTACGCCCTCAACGATGGGGGATTGCTATGGTTAGGAAAGTCAGAGGTACCAACTAGGATATCTGAGTTTTTTACCATCCACGATAAAACTCACAAAATATACGCTAAGAATTCCAACGCCAGCGGTAACTTTCATATCCCAATCCCCACCCGCTCTTTTGTTGAAAGGAAAGATCCATCGACAAAAAAACCCAACGTTGCCATGTCTTTACTTGATCAACAAAAGGAAGTGGATCGCATCATCATAGCTCGCTACTCACCACCAGGTGTAGTGATCAATTCCGAAATGCAAATCATTCAGATTAGAGGCCATACTGCTCCTTATCTTGAATTGCCTTCTGGTCAGCCCAGCTATAATTTTTTAAAAATGGTTCGCCCAGAACTTCTTCCTGGAATACGCATGGTCGTCCAGGCCGCAACTAAGGAGAATGCACCTGTACGTAAAGAAGGTCTCACTTGTCAGGTTAATGGCATCCGCAAAAAGGTTAACGTCGAAGTTATTCCTCTTGATGATTCATTTACTTCCACAGATCGCCAGTTTTTAGTTCTCTTTATAGATCCGCAAAAAAACTTTAAATCTGACGAGACAAAGAAAACAAAGCGCAAAGCTAAAGTCAGGGACGGATCTAAGAGCGATGATATTGTCGAGCTTCTCGGGGAAATCAACGACCTTCGAGAGTTTCAACAACATTTAACGGAGGGATATGAAGCCTCTCAGGAAGAGTTAATTGCTTCCAATGAAGAGTTGCAGTCCACCCTGGAAGAGTTCCAAAGCAGTAATGAAGAACTCGAAACAGCTAAAGAAGAGCTGCAGGCGGCCAATGAAGAGTTAACCACTCTTAACAGTGAACTTCAAATGCGAGCTGAGGCATTGGCCGCTAGTGAAGAACGCTTCCGCCTACTCATTGAGGGAGTGAAAGACTACGCCATTTTCATGATTGACCCCGACGGCAAAGTGTCGACGTGGAATGACGGCGCCCGCCGCCTTTTTGGTTTTGAGGCCACCGAAATGATAGGCCAGAATTTTTCTAAGCTTTACAGCCAAAGCGAGATAAACGCAGCAAAACCAAAGAACGATATTGATACCGCTCGTACTGAAGGACGCTACGAGGAAGAGAGCGTCAGAATAAAGAAAGACGGCACTAAATTTTTTGCAAATATAGTTATATCAGCGATACGCGACGAAGCGGGTTCGCTACGGGGATTTGCAAAAGTTACCCGTGATATTTCCGAAAGAAAAGTCGCTGAGCAGGCACTAGCTGATAGCGAAGAGCGCTTTCGCCTTATGATCGAAGTGGTAAAAGATTATGGAATCTTTAGACTGGATACCTCGGGAAACATTGTCACTTGGAATGAAGGTGCAAAAAATCTTAAAGGCTATGAAACTAAGGAAATTGTTGGTAAGCACTTTTCCATTTTTTATTCCAAGGAAGATTTAGAAAGAGGCAAACCAGCATGGGAGTTACAGCAAGCTATTAATACCGGAAGATTGGAAGATGAAGGTTGGCGCCTTAAAAAGGACGGCTCCAGGTTTTGGGCCAACGTTGTCATTACCTGCATTCGCGATGGCAAGGGTCTGCACGTTGGGTTTACCAAAGTCACTCGCGATCTCACGCAAAGAAAGTTAGCAGAAGAAGCTCTCAAACAAAGCGAGGCACGCTTTCGCTTAATTGTAGAGAGCGTTCGAGACTACGCCATATTCATGCTTGATGCTGATGGCAAAGTGGCGACTTGGAATGAGGGTGCTAAGCGCCTTAAAGGTTACGTGGCCCAGGAAATCGTAGGTAAACACTTTTCTGCTTTTTTTACTGCCGAAGATATCCAGAGTCGTAAACCCGAAATAGAAATAGAAACGGCGATGGAACAAGGACGCTCGGAAGAGGAAGGTTGGAGAATTCGTAAGGATGGCTCGCGATTTTGGGCGAATGTTATTTTAACTAAAATTATTGACAGTGACGGAAAGCATTTAGGTTTTACTAAAGTAACTCGTGATCTGACGGAACGTAAAATGGTCGAAGACAAACTTCGTCAATCTCAAGAGGAGCTCGAACGAAGGGTGCATGAACGCACTGTTGATTTGCAAAGAGCGGTTCGAGCACGCGAGGAATTTATTTCGATTGCTTCCCATGAGCTTAAAACGCCTCTCACAGCCTTAAAACTGCAGGCACAAATCACTAAACGAGAATTAGAAAGAGGAAATAAAGTCTCTCTTTCACACGGAGAACTTAAAGCTTTTGCGGATCGTCTAGACAATCAGGTGGATCGATTGCATCGTCTTGTCGAAGATATGCTCGACACCGGGCGAATTCAACGCGGCTCATTTTCTTTTTATGTAGAACCATGCGACCTTTCTTTGATTGTCAAAGATGTCGTGACCCGGTTTTCGCCCGAACTCGAAAAAGCAGGATGCGAAATTAGACTTGAACTGCAAGAAAATGTCGATGGCAAATGGGATCGCAGCCGCATTGAGCAGGTCGTTTTTAATTTGCTCTCTAACGCCACCAAATATGGTCAAGGCCAACCAGTGGAAGTAAAGGTCTTTAAGAAGGATGTTTTCGCCTACCTTAGCGTGAAGGATTATGGAATTGGAATTGCCAAAGAAGATCAGGATCGCATTTTCGGGCGCTTTGAACGAGCAATCGCCGCCAATGAGGTAAGTGGTTTAGGTCTTGGTCTGTTTATCGTGAAAGAAATCTTGTCAGCGCACCAGGGAACTATAGAAGTTAAGAGCGATATCGGTACTGGCTCTGAATTTATAATAAAACTGCCAGTTTCTCCCTCCTTAAATACAAAACAAAAAGATACCAAAGATTATGAGTTCTAAATCTAACTACATTTTACTGGTAGAAGACTCGAAGGACATTCGCGATCTTATCGTTCAGTTTTATAATGATGAGGGCTATCGCGTTGAGGTAGCTGTTGACGGCAAAGAGGCTCTCTCTATCTTAACCTCTGCCAATCAATTACCGGCGGTAATTTTACTCGATCTTATGATGCCAGGAATGAATGGCTTTGAATTTAAAGAGGAACAAGAGAGGAACTCGCGAATAGCAGACATCCCTGTTCTGCTGATGACCGCCGATCCCCAGGCAGACGCTAGAGCAAAAAAAATGCGGGCTAAGGGATACTTACGGAAACCTGTCGCAATTGACACGCTTTTGGCGGTCGCACAAAAGTTTTGTGACTAACCCGCAAGTAACGCAAATCTTCGTTATCTAGGTTTCCTACCGATATTTTTTCTGTTAAAATCAAAATCATGAAATATTTTATTTTGGTTTTAGCAATCTGTTTGGGTGTCAACGCGCAAACGAAGCCACGAACTTGGGAACAGCGAATACAGCAAGGCGAATCTTTGATCAACGCGAGTGTGTCAGTCGGCTACTCCAGTTATTCAGGTTCACTAATCTATCTCAGCCCGCGCTACCAATACTTTTTTATCGACGGTCTCGCTATCGGGGCCGATGTTGGTTTTTACAAATCCAACATTACAAGTCGCCTTTCTTCGGGGCCAAGCCTCACCTACTATCTACCTGTAATGGCGGGGGTGACCTATTTAGGTCAGCAGATATCATTTGTCGACCAGACAAGGAAGATCACACCAGTTTCTGGAGTTCCCTACGATGAAAAATTAAACGGCAGTCTTAGCGAAACTTCTTTTGGAGTTATCTATCCTCTAACAGTAAATTTCATGATCGACATCGGGATCGACTACGTTAAAGCGCTTCGTGAAGAGCGTGAACGCACTGTCGACATCGCGCAGATCCG
>CAYPZY010000247.1:1702-5043 GCA_964415155.1 uncultured Bdellovibrionales bacterium | reverse complement strand
AAAAGGCTTAAAAGCCAAAGCTTGGACTACAGCGATTAGCTGTAAGTAAGAGTTTATTGATTTTTTTTTTGAGGCGTCTTGTTTTTACGAGGCGCCTTTTTTTTGTTTTCTGAGATTCCAAACGGCAAATTTGGTTTGGTACTGCCATCGTGGCAGTGGAGCCTGCGGTTAGTGCGCTACTGCCATCGTGGCAGCGACTCTTTGCCTACCGTCGCGGGTTAGTGTTGGTGGATCACTTAATGCCATCGTGGCAGTGGATCTTCCAGTTAGTGTGCCACTACCATCGTGGCAGCGGCTTCCACCACCACATTATCATTCTCGAAAAGAGTTGTTATCTCGAGCTGTCGTTTGATTTCGTCTTGCGGCTATTGAAAACCTCATCATCTAAAATTTCATCTAATGGTATAGCTGACGGTTTTGATTTGTTATTGTTTATACATTGTTGAGCGGCATTACAGATAGCGTTGGATTCTAAAAGTTTTTTGAATTTCTGTTTCATGTACCCTTTGAGGATAGAATTATCATAAACTCTTTCTAGAGATTCCCTTGCCAGATCGACCTCGTAGCCAAGATCTTTGACATGGTCTTCTAATTCGTCAATGCCCTTAGCTAGTCCCATGGCAGCTATTTTATTTTCCATCTCTATAAATTTGGTATCCATTTCGCGCAGATCTACAATTTTTAAATGGAGGTTTTCGTAGTCTTTGTCATATTTTGCTTGAGCTTTTTCCAAACCTTGCGTGTCCGTCGCTAAATCAATTTCATAGTTGGAGATATTTTGTTTAACAGTGCGGATGTTTTTGGCGATGGCATCGAGAGCCTTTTCTTCTTCAGCTCTCTTATTTTGCATTTCTTCGAGATTTTCTTCAGTCATCTGAGCCACAGTGGCCTGAACATTCGTATGGCGAGCCGTGAATTCTGTTTTGTAGCTTTTTAACAGAGCCTGCTGTTCTTTGATTTTGTCTTCCCAGCCGCTGACTTTCTTTTTTGCATCTGCAACGTCGGCAATGAGAAGCATCGCGGATTTATTGTAGGCAATTCTGCTGGCCTCAACGGTTGCGTACGAGGCCACATCTTTGGGAGAAAGATTTATCGGTTTTTTGGCAGCAGGGAGTAGACCGAAAGTGACTCGTTCTAGAAACTCATCGAAGGTTGCATGAGCAGTTGAGCCAATCAATAAACTCAGTAATAAAATCTTTTTCATAGTCGAACCTCACAGGTTTACTATGATTCATCGTCTCTTTTTTACTATTCCAATACAGGACCAATGGCGGAATTTACCACTGAGGACGCGCTACCAGGGAAGTTCTTTGCCCTTGAAATCAAAAAAGTGACCAGTTTTAGCTGGCGAAAGTTTTTCGATGACCTGCAAAAGTCCAGCGGCAGAGTCTTCGGGCATAGTTGGTGCTTGTTGACCGCCCATACGAGTACGGACCCAACCAGGGTGAAGGACAACGGCTGTGATCTTGGGATAATCTACCGCTAAGGTTTTTGTGAACATGTTAAGTGCCGCTTTCGACATGCGGTAAGGGTAATAACCGCCACCTGCATCGGCAATTGAACCCATGTGACTGGTGATGTTGGCAATCACCGGCGCATCTGAATTTTGCAAAAATGGAAGCAAGGATTGCGTGACACGAATTGGGCCAACAGTGTTAACTTCAAAAACCTGAAAAACATCTTTGATATCTAATTTTTCAAAACCGCTTTCACCACGGCCTTCAAATGTACCCGCGTTGTTAATCAGCCAATCAATTTTTTTGAAACTAGCATTTGTCAATTCCGCTAAGTCTTTATCACTAGTGACATCGAGTTGAACCAAAGTGAGCTTATCGCCAAAGTCGGCAGCTAAACTTTTAAGTTCAGAAGACCCACGAGGATCGCGACCTGAAGCAATAACATGATGACCCTTTTTTAAAAGTTGTTTGGTCATTTCGAGACCAATGCCTTTGGTGCTGCCAGTGATAAAAATAGTTTTCATCGGTAATCCTTAAAGATTTCTTGCAAAACATTGGGTGCAGGCCTTGTTTCGGTTTCGTTTAAAACGGCGAGAGGCTTTTTAGTTAAATGCAAGGTCTCGATAAAGCTTTCACATTTAGGGTCAATATAAAATAAACCCGTCACTATTTCACCCTTGCTGCGGGAGTCGTGCACTAAATCCATCGCTTTTCGGCGATCGGTGACGTCATGATCACCGCTAATTTTTTTAAGAGTCAAGATCGACCCATCAGGAAGCGAAACTTGTGTCGTCGTGCCAGCGGCGTAGTCGACCTTCACTTCTTCTTCGGGGAAAATAAGTCCCAACTCTTGGAGCATGACTTTGTGGTCTTTAAAGTAGTTATAAGATTTTGTTGAGCCGTCGTGGTTGTTGTAAGTCACACAAGGCGAGATAATATCGATAACCGCCGTACCGTTATGTTTTACAGCGGCAGAAATCAAAGGAACGAGTTGTTTCGCATCGCCGGAAAAAGAACGTGCAACAAAAGTTGCGCCAATTTCCAATGCTAGGCCACACAAATCAATTGTTGAAAAAGGGTTTTGCTCTCCCGTTTTTAATTTAGACCCACGATCAGAAGTTGCTGAGAATTGTCCTTTGGTTAATCCGTAAACGCCGTTATTGGCGATAAGATAGGCCATTGGTAGATTGCGACGAATAAGGTGAACGAAGCCACCCAAACCAATACTAGCAGAGTCGCCGTCACCAGACACGCCGAGTGTAATCAATTTTTGATTAGCGATTTTAGCGCCCGTTGAAACGGGGGCCATGCGACCATGCATGGAATTGAAGCCCGAGGCTTTTGATAAAAAATAACCTGGAGTTTTTGAAGAGCAACCAATCCCTGACATCTTTGCAACATCATAAGGACTAATTCCTGAAGTGAAAAAAGAACTGATGATGGAATTGGTAATACTATCATGACCGCAACCAGTACAGAGTGTGGATTTACCACCGGTGTAATCGGCTTTAGTAAAACCGGCTCTATTGGTGCCGCCGGAAGGCGCTTTCATTTCTAATTCGCTCATGTGTTTTTCTCCATCTTCAAAATGGGTTCAACGATTCTCACAGCGTCCAATGGCAAACCATCGTAGTTTGTGACAGATCGAAGTTTTGGGGTGGCGGAAGGAAAGTCATTTTGTAAAAGCTTTAACACCTGTGCATCACGATTTTGTTCGACGACATAAATTCTTTCGTACGTTTGAACAAATTTCTGCACTTCCTCAGTGAAGGGATAAGCACGCACGCGCATGTAATCGATCGGCGTTTTGTTTTTATTTAACAAATCTTGCGCTTCAATCATTGGCCAATGCGTGGAGCCCACAGCGAGTACGCCGATTTTAGC
>CAYPZY010000247.1:0-1602 GCA_964415155.1 uncultured Bdellovibrionales bacterium | reverse complement strand
TCTGCTAAGTCAAAGCAGGTTTGACCAAACTCAAAACATTCTTCAGGAGTACCGGGGAAAAGTAAAACATGTTTGGTATCGCCGTGAGAAAGGGTCGCTGCAAAACCGATGTCGGCTTGCTGCGTGCGCGTGGGAAGACCTGTTGAGGGACCTGTTCGCTGAATATCCCAAATCACGGCAGGAATTTCAGCGTAGTAAGAAAATCCTGCGGCTTCGGCCATCAATGATAAACCAGGACCAGAAGTGGCTGTCATAGAGCGGGCTCCACTCCAACCAGCGCCAAGTACCATACAGATCGCTGACAATTCATCCTCCGCTTGGACAATCGCAAAAGTATTTTTGCCGTCGCCGTCTTTGCGATATTTATTGGCAAACTTTGCGAAATTTTCGACCAGCGAACTTGAAGGTGTAATGGGATACCATGAAACAAAAGTAGCGCCACCAAACATCAAACCTAAACCTGCAGCAGCATTACCTTCGATAAGAATTTTACCTTGGTTTTTATTTAATTTTTCCAAGCCCAGTGGAAAATCTTGATTGAGATTTTCTTCCGCATATTTTTTTCCGACTTCGATAGCTTTAAGATTTGTAGCGATAACGGCGGGTTTGTCAGAGAACTGATCTTGAATTACAGCTTTGACCGTCTCGATATCAATCTTTAAAAGGTGAGTGAGAATTCCCACATAAATGGTGTTGGTCAAAAGTTTTTTCAAGCGAATTTGATCGGTTACATCATCTACCAATTTACGAAATGGAATGGCGATGTTTTGTAAATCTTTGCGTAAAAGAGACTGGTCTAACTTCAAATCCTCGTTATAAAGAAAAACGCCGCCAGCATTCACTGTTTTTAAATCGTCAGCAACGGTCGCTTGATTCATGGCGACCATCATGTCGCATTCACGTTTCATGCAAGTGTAACCGTCTTTACTAACTCGAATAGTGAACCAGGTGGGAAGGCCCATGATATTCGATGGAAAAATGTTTTTACCGCCGACGGGAATCCCCATTCTGAAAATAGACTTAATGAGTATTGTGTTTGCTGATTGGCTGCCGCTACCATTTACCGTCGCGACACTAATCACGAAATCGTTAATTTTTTTGCTCATGTTTTCCTCTGATATGAATGTTCAACAATATACGCTCGCTCTCTGACCTACGCAAGTTTAGGGCTCTCGCGTTGATCCACGGCCTACAGCTTAACTGGCATCCAATACCTGCACCCAGGTATACGGGCTAACAGGCATACAGTACCCAATACTGGTACCCCGGCATACAAGTTAACGGGTTATGTAATGTCGAAGGAAGGACTTTCCTCAACCCTTTCTTCGGGTCGGAAGGGCTTGGTCGTGATCGTCTTAAGCCAGTCGCGGTAATTTTGGCTAATTTCTTCGATTGGGGCTGGTTGTTGCACGGGTCCCACATAAATCGTAAGTTTTCCCATTTTTGCAAAGAGGCGTCCCTTTGGCCAAAGATCGGCATTACCATCGATGTACAAAAATAAAATCGGCGTGTTAGTTCGTTGAGAGAAAACACTGATACCGCGCTTAAACTCTTGCAAGTAACCATCTTTGGATCGTGTTCCTTCTGGAAAGATAATGAGCC
>CAYPZY010000246.1:0-5045 GCA_964415155.1 uncultured Bdellovibrionales bacterium | reverse complement strand
AAGGTTTCCGTCATCTTTTAAAATTCCATTGTCTGACACTTCCATAAACATGTACCAATTGCTAAAGACAAGTTTTGAGCCAATGCTGGCTTGATAAAGTGAAGCATAGTCGTCGTTATTTAGAATAATGCCACCGTAAAAGTAGGGAACAAATCTTTTAAAATCTTTGAGTATCCAGATGCCCAACTTAAAATTGGTTAGACCGTCATTAAGTAAAACATCATCAGTTGCAAGATCGATCTGGTTTAAAGAAAAATTCACTTCAGCAGTAGGAATGAGCTCAAACTTTTTCAGTTCGGTGTGGTAGTTGACGCCGCCAAAAATATCAGTGAGATTGCTGTTTGTGCGTTCAAAAGCGCCGAGCACACTTTTGCTGTAGGCCACGCGTACGCCACTATAAAAACTCCAGGTCTTAGAGGGCCGATAAATCGCTCCCAGCTTTGTGGCAAAATGCATGAAGCTGCCGCCAGTGATTAAACTCGTAGCACCACCGGTCGCATTGAAATTTTCTGTTAGGTTTTCATATTCCGACTTGATGTAAACGCGCCACTCATAGGGGAGGTTTTGTGGAGGATCGCCTAAACAAAATGTGGATAAAAAAAGTGACGAAAGAAGAGCGAACATAGATGCAATAATCCTCTCATCAGCAGAACATAGCGTCAAGCGGCAATTGGCTATCCTTATTGGACATTTGTTATGACGGGGATTAAGTTATCCAACGTGATTAACAGAATATGTTTTTTTATTTTACTTCTTTTTTGGATGTCTTCCGCTTCGGCGCTTCCTAATCAAATTCTTTGGATACCAGATGTCAAAATGCTTCGCGAGGACGTCTGTCGCTTCGATATGCAAGACCTAGTTACACTCTCACGAAAGAGTTCTGATACACCTGGTGGTTTTTATGGGATGGCATTTGGCGGAAACTGTGGAATCTACGCGAGCGAACAGGTGCGAATCGAAGCGGGATTAGATTGGAAAGAAAGCCATGACTATGCGATCACCTCTTTGACGGACGGTCTCTTTGCACAGTTTCAGGTTCAGCTTTTTGATATCGACGAAAGACATTGGGGGCTTTCTCTCGGTGCTTATGATGTCGGAACGAAATCAGGAACAAATAATTTTAATGTTTTTTATTTTATGGCGCAGCATCAGGCTGGAGTTTATCGTTTTGGGCTCGGTGCCTACGGTGGTAACGGACAGATCTTGCTAAACGGTGATGGTAAAGCAGAGAGCCAGGGCTTACTCATCGGTATTTGGAAAAAGATTGAGAACGGGGATGTCGGATTTGAGTGGCAAACTGGATACAACCGCTATGGTTATATGTTTTTGGGTGCAAGAAAAATAATTTCACAGCGCACTTACGCAACATTGGGATACGGAATTGCTAATGACACAAAACTGATGCGTGACGTGCTATTGGTGAAACTCGGTTATGTCTTCTAAAAAAAAATCGCCATTATTTATTATTTTCGTCACAGTCTTTATTGATCTTGTCGGCTTTGGAATTATCATTCCGCTAAGCCCTTACTTGGCGATAAAATTTAATGCTACACCTACAGAAATAGGTTGGCTTATGTCGGTCTACTCGTTGATGCAATTTGTTTTTTCTCCCTTTTGGGGAAATATCAGTGATCGTGTCGGTCGACGGCCAATTATACTGCTTAGCCTTTTTGGTAGTGGCGCATCTTATTTAGCCTTCGCCTATTCCACTTCGTTGACGGGAATATTCTTGTCGCGACTTTTTGCCGGTGTCTTTGCCGCAAATATTTCAACAGCAATGGCTTACATTGCCGATGTGACGCCTGAAAAGGATCGCTCAAAGAGCATGGGACTGATCGGTGCTGCTTTTGGTCTTGGTTTTATTCTGGGCCCTATTATCGGTGGTTTTGCCGGCGATTTTGGAACGCGTTTGGGTGATGCTCCGCCATTAGGGATGAATTTTTCGGCCATTGTGGCTTCGGTTTTGTGCTTTGCAAATTTTTTCATTGCGACGCGCGTGTTGAAGGAAACATTACCACCAGAGAAACGCAATAGCGTTGGTCGTGAAAAGCCCTCACGTTTTAAAATGATTTACAAACATCTGCGAACACCTACTGTTGGCGGTTTGATCTTCACTGTTTTCCTCTCGGGTTTGGCCATGGCCCACATGGAATCAAATTTGTTTATTTATGTTCACGATGTTTTTCAGTGGCCACAGTTGAAGGCGAATTTAGGGTTTGCCTATGTCGGAGTGATTATGGTTATCACCCAGGGGTATTTAATTCGAAAATTACTACCTCGGTGGGGCGAGAAAATCCTGCTGCCTCTGGGCCTTATCACAATGGCAGTTGGTTTAGCCGGTATTGGATTTTCTCGAGATGTGACGACAATGGCTATTGTTATGACTTTGTTAGCGCTCGGTTACGGTTTCGCCAACCCATCCACTCTGGGAAGTATTAGTTTGCTCAGTAATGAACGTCAGCAAGGTGAAATCATGGGTGTCACGCAAAGTCTTTCTGCCCTGGCAAGAATTTTAGGACCGCCACTTGGCGGCCTTTACTATCAGAAGATTTCACCATCGGCACCTTTTTGGATAGCAGGTGGGGTTTGCCTTTTGGCATTGTTAATTGTCGGTCGAATCCTAAAGAATTTGCCTGCTCACGGTAAGGCCCAGACAACCGCCCTTTAACAATTTTAAATTCTAGAAATAGTTGGAAAATCATCAGATTTTTCGTTACTACTAAGAGAACTAGTTTGCTGCTGAAAAGGTGAAAAAATGAGCAATAATAGTCTCCCAGATCGTTATTCTCCCGAAGAGGTAGAAGGACAGATTTATTCGTGGTGGGAAGAGAAGGGCTATTTCAAAGCCGAAGATGTGTCGACTAAGCCACCCTTCTGTATCATTTTACCGCCTCCTAATGTGACTGGTTCTTTGCATTTGGGTCACGCTTTGGATCACAGTATTCAGGATTGCTTGATTCGCTGGAAAAGAATGCAGGGCTTTAATGCTCTATGGTTACCTGGTACAGACCATGCCGGCATTGCTACCCAAAACGTCGTCGAAAAAGAATTGAAGAAACAAAACGTCACGCGCCAACAGTTGGGACGAGAAAAATTTATTGAAAAAGTTTGGGAGTGGAAAGAGAAATATGGTTCGCGCATAATTTCTCAGATGAAACGCCTCGGCGATTCCTGTGATTGGGATCGTCACGTGTTTACCATGGATGAAAATGTATCTAAAGCTGTACGCCGAGTTTTCACTACACTTTATAAAAATAAGAAACTTTACCAAGGAACAAAACTAATCAATTGGTGTCCTCGTTGTGAAACGGCACTTTCTGATCTGGAAGTTGAACATCGTGAAAGCAAAGGCAACCTTTGGCATATCGATTATCCAGTCATTGGAACAGGTGAGGTTTTGACGGTCGCAACAACGCGACCAGAAACGATGTTTGGTGACACAGCAGTCAGCGTTAATCCTGATGATGATCGTTACCGTCATTTGATTGGTAAAAGTGTTCACTTGCCGTTAACTTCAAAAAAAATTCCCATCATTGCTGATAAGTATGTGGATAAGACCTTCGGCTCGGGAGCTTTGAAAATTACTCCGGCTCACGATTTCAACGATTACAAAATTGGTGAAACCCATAATCTTGAGGTTTTAAATATCATCACTCCTGACGGCCACCTTAACGATAAGGTGCCGCCGGAATTTGTGGGGATGTCGCTTGCGGATGCTCGCAAAAAAGCTATCGAAGCATTAAAGAACGAAGGGAAACTTCGCAAGGAAGAGTCACATAATCATTCCGTGGGACGTTGTTCTCGTTGCGATCACGTAGTTGAACCTTATCTGTCTAAACAGTGGTTTGTTGCGATTGCAGATATTGCAGAGCCAGCAAAACGTGTTGTTGAAACTGGAACGACTTCTTTTGAACCTGAGAATTGGACCAAAACTTATCTTCATTGGATGAATAAAATTGAAGACTGGTGCATTTCACGGCAGCTGTGGTGGGGGCATCGTATTCCGGCTTGGTACTGTGATGATGGTCACGTAACGGTTGCCATGGAGGAGCCGAAAGCTTGTGAAACTTGCCAAAGTGAAAAATTAGTTCAGGATCCTGATGTCCTTGATACTTGGTTCAGCTCGGCGCTTTGGCCATTTAGTACACTTGGCTGGCCAGGCGAAACGGAAGCGGCAAAAACATTTTATCCCACAGACGTCCTTGTCACTGGTCACGATATCATTTTCTTTTGGGTTGCGCGGATGATTATGATGGGACTCGAATTTAAACGGGATGTGCCTTTTCGCAAAGTTTATATTCACGGTCTCATCCGCGATTCCCAGGGTCGAAAGATGTCGAAGTCTCTTAACAACTCCGTAGATCCTGTGGAAGCAATTGATAAGTTTGGCGCCGACGCTTTAAGATATGCGCTCTTGTCTTCGGTCGCGAGTGGTAGAGATTTGAAATTCTCTATGGAAAAACTGGAAGCCAGTCGAAATTTCATGAATAAAATTTGGAATGCGACACGCTTTTCGTTGGCCACACTTAAGGATTTTGTTCCTACTAATTCGAGCGAACTTCCTGCTAAGGCGTATTTGTCCGTTTCAGATCAATGGATCACTTACAAATTAGCGGAAGTGGAAAAGAACATGGAGCAGGCTTTGGCGGCGTTTCGCTTCGCTGATGCGGCCAACCACATCTATGCTTTCATTTGGCATGACTTCTGTGATTGGTATCTAGAGTTTATTAAACCAATTATGTACGGTCCTGACAATGCCGACAAAGCAGCAACGAGTTTAGTGTTAGCAACGACACTTAATCGCATGATGCGCTTGTTACACCCGTTCTGTCCTTTTATCAGTGAGTATATTTATCAAAAACTGCCGGTAAAAGGAGATGCGCTGATTTGTGAAAAGTACCCGACGATTAAAACTGACAAAATCTGGTTGTCTTTAGCTTCCGAAAAAGCCGCGTTTGAAATGGAATTGGTTAAAGAAACCATCACTGCTATTCGCAACATTCGCGGTGAAAACCGCATTAAGCCAGGCGAGAAAGTTACGGCAA
>CAYPZY010000245.1:0-5051 GCA_964415155.1 uncultured Bdellovibrionales bacterium | reverse complement strand
AAAGTTTTTTGCGTTTACGGCAATAGATCCACTTTTTTTACTTTCGACTTCAAGCTCATCAACCAAGCTGACTTCTAAATCTGTCGCAAAAATTTTTAATGAGGAATCTTTGCATTCCAAAAGGACGTTTTGCAAAACTGGCATTGTGCTCTTTTTTTCGACAATGGTTTGCATTCTACTTAGAACGCCTAAAAGCTTTTCTTGTTGAACTTTAAATTCCATAAACCTTCCTTTTGGTCCTTCCTAAGAACTATTACTATTTATATATATATCTAGTAATAGTAGTAGGGGTGTTAAAAACACGTTAATTTGTCTAACTATCTAAAACTTATTTCCTTTTTTAAAATTCCGTTGTGGATAACTAACTGAATATCTGTGTATTTCTGTGTGTAACTCGTCGATATTTTTTTGTTCACCAGTGAATACACATTTCTCCACAAACGAATTAACAAACTCAATTCACAGCCCTGTGATATTCTGAATTTGTTTTTCTAAATCATTTAAATCATTTCGTAATTCTTGATTTTCCTGCAGTTGATCTTCAATACGGCGCAATGCGTTTATAACTGTCGTATGATCTTTGCCACCAAAGACTTTGCCTATCTCGATAAGCGACTTATTAAGATATTTTTTAATCAAGTACATGCAAACCTGGCGGGCCGTAACAATAGGCTTTGCCCGGTTCTTTGACTTTAAATCGACCAAACGAATTCGATAATATTCGGAAACCAATTTTTGAATTTCATCGACATTCAGATCAAAACGCTCATCATGAGTACCGAGAACTTCTTTTGCCAATGGCAGGCTAATATCTAAACCACGTAGTTCTGTGAACATACGCACTTTATTGAGATTACCTTCAAGCTCGCGAATTGAACGTTTAGATATCTTCGATACATAGGAAATCACATCTTCAGGAACTTTAATGCACTTTCGCTCCGCTTTATAACGTAAAATAGCAACGCGAGTTTCAATATCAGGCATTTGAATATCAGCAATCAAACCCCACTCTAAGCGTGTGCGGATTCGATCTTCAAGACCCTTAATTTCCTTAGGCATGCGATCACTGGCAACGACGACCTGCTTACGTCGTTCGAACAGATCATTTAAAGTATAAAAGAATTCCTCTTGAACCGCCTCTGTCTTACCTAAGATATGGATATCATCCATTAAAAGGATATCGCATCTTTCCCGATATTTGAGGCGAAACTTATCCATTTCGTTTCGTCGAATACTCGAAATACATTCATTAAGAAAGCGTTCTGCTGAAACGTAACAAATACGCGTATTGGGAAAAGTAACTCTAATTTCGTTACCGACAGCATTGAGTAGATGCGTTTTACCCATACCAGTAGGACCACAAATAAATAGAGGATTATAGCCTTCAGCCCCTGGATTTCTTGCAATATTAAAGGAGGAGGCATGTGCAAACTCGTTATTACGACCCACTACAAATGTTGAAAAAGTATAGTCGCGATTAAGATTATCAGTCTGGTGATTATTGCTGGTATTTTCGTTAACTACGGGTTCATTGTTGGTGACTAAAGGTTCCACATAAGAAAGTTCTAGTTGCTGTTGTTTATTTTTTCCGGTTACAACAATTTCAATGCGAAAAGGATTTTTATGCAGCGCCGAGATTTCTGAACAAATGCGATCAAGAAAATTTTCAGTTATCCAATACTTATGAAGATCAGTAGGGACGCCCAATCTGAACTTGCTGCCGACGTCACTGGTAGCGATCTCTAAAAGCTCGGTGGGATCGAACCAAGTCTGCATGAATTTGTTGGAGGGATTCTTGGACTTTAAGCTCTTTTTTATACTTTCCCAGAATTCTGTTTCCAGATTCAAATTAATGCCTCCATACGGTGATTTTGACGCGGAAAAAGTTTTTTATCAGCATTGTGGAAAACTTTCAATACCTTGACGGGCGCGCATTAATATGTTCTTATTCCCCAAATTTTTAATCGCTGTTTGTCCCATTTTTTCATGTTGTTAACGCATTTAGAAAAGAACCGAACGAAAGTGATCTGTAGGATGATGCGGTAAATGGGCAAGTAATTTTTTAGTGATAAGAAACCAGAGAAGAACGAGAAAGGCAAAATTATGAAAAGAACATTTCAACCAAGCCGCAGAAAAAGAAAAACTACACATGGCTTTCGCGCTCGTATGGCTTCCAAAGCCGGTCGCGAAGTTCTAGCTCGTCGTCGCGCTAAAGGTAGAAAAAGAGTTTCGGTACAAGTTAGTGGCAAGTAGATCTTTTGAGTCAATCAAAAGGAAGAGCGATTTCACAAAACTGAGAGATTCGGGTCGCCGCATTTTTGGCAGCGATTGGTTAATGTTATCAGTTAAGCCGAATGATTTAGAAAAAACCCGTTTAGGCTTAACGATTTCTAAAAAGATTGGTACCGCCGTAATCAGAAATAAATTAAAGCGCTGGTGCCGTGAATGCTTGCAACACGAGTTGCAAGAACAAAAGCTTGGAGTGGACATCAATGTTGTGTTTCGAGGATGGGACAAGGAATTTTTTAAAGATCTACAGTACGGCGACTTCCAAAAGGCATTTACCGTCGGCTGGAAAAAAATCAAAAAAGTTCACTAAAAATATCACCCTCTTTTTCATAGGCATTTACCGTACCATAGGGACTACTTTTCTAGGTGGTGCTTGCCGGTTTTCGCCAAGTTGCTCAGACTACGCAGTAGAAGCACTAAATAATCATGAATATTTTTTCGCCCTAAAGTTGATTTGCCAAAGATTGGCAAAATGCCATCCGTGGGGACCATTTGGACATGATCCTGTGCCGATGAAAGGAAACAGCAATGGCTAAAGAAAATTCTTTTTTTGATGGAAAGACCATTTTGGCAATTCTTGTCGTTGGAATTGTTTGGTTTACTTGGGAGCGACATCTCGAAAAAAAATATCCCGAAGCTTATCAGCATAAGCCCGTCCAAAACACAAAAGCGCCGGAGACTGCGGCTCCAAAAGAAGTCACCGAAACAACAGTTAGAGTTGTAGAGGTTAGCAAGAACTCATCACCATCAGTTCCGGCGACTGAATCGCTGGTCCACTTTGAAAATGATACCTGGAGCTTTGATATTTCGTCTCTTGGCATGGGGTTGAAAAACATTACTCTCAAAAAATTTACTGATCGTCAGAATAAAGAAGTTGTTCTGGGATCTGGTGAAGGTTTAGCGCCTTTTAGCACCGAAGTAATCGGAGAGAATAAACCAGTCGCCTTTGCTGTGCAGAAACTTGCTGACGGGAGCTTTGAAGGTCGAGCACAAATTGGCGCGGCTACTATAATAAAGACTTACAGCATCCATCCCACTAATTATAAGGTGGACACGAAAGTGGTTGTTACCGGCGCTCAAAATTTTAAAGGCTTAAAGACCGTTGTTTCAGAGAAATTGGACAAGCCTAAAGAAACGAGCATGTTTTTTCCGAACTATGATATGCAACAGTATTTAATTGTTGATTCAGGCAGTTCGACGCGTGAAACGATTACTGACAAGACGCACTTAGAAAGCAAAACTTTTAACAAAGTAAGTTTATTTGCTTTTGGTTCACACTATTTTGCTTTGGCGATTTCTGATAAGTCCGCCATTATTCCTAAACTTGATCTGCAGTGGAATCATCAGAATCACCTGATGATCGGACACCTTAGTCACGAGGTCATCAATCCTGCTGAAACTTTTGAAGTAGAGTACACCAGTTTTGCGGGGCCAAAGTCTCTTGATATCTTGGCATCGGTTGATCCGCGAATGGAAGAAGTCATTAACTTTGGATTTTTCGGTGCTTTGTCTCGGCCGATGTTAAGAGTTATGAAATCCTTTTATTCTCTTTTTCATAATTGGGGCTTTGCCATTATTTTACTTACTTTAGTAGTCCGACTATTTGTTTTACCGTTCAATATCATGTCTTACAAATCGATGAAAGCAATGCAGGCTATCCAGCCATTGTTAAAAGCCATCAATGAAAAACATAAAGATGACGTTCAGGCAAAAAACGTGGCGACAATGAATTTGATGAGGGAACATAAAGTTAATCCTCTTGGGGGTTGCTTGCCGATGTTGTTGCAGCTTCCAATATTTTTTGCTCTTTACCAAGTTTTTGGCCAAAGCATTGAACTTTATAAGGCTCCGTTTATTTTTTGGATCAAAGATCTAAGTCTTCACGATCCTTACTATGTTCTCCCAGTTGCAATGGCTGCAATTATGTTTTTACAACAAAAAATGACGCCGACTACGATGGATCCAGCACAAGCGAAAGTCATGTTATTTGTGCCCGTCCTCTTTTCGGTGTTTATGCTGAATTTGCCGAGCGCGCTCAATCTCTATATTTTTGTCAGCAGCTTGTTCGGAATTTTACAACAACTTTATTTTATGCGGGATAATACCCCAGTGATGATTGCTAAGCCGAAGCTAGCAGAGAAATAATCTTCACATTCCATTAGGAGGAAAAATGACAGGATTCTTAAGTAAACTTTTCGGCGGCTCAAAAGATGCCTCAAAGGGTAATGAATACACTAAGGCTGTGGATGAGGTACTTGGCAAACTTATCGATAAGGCTGGTTTTGATTTAAGCTTCGAGGTAACAAGTCCGGCCGCCAATACAGTTTCTGTAGAGCTAAAAGGTGGCGATGAAAATTTGGTTACAGATAGAGATGGCCAGTTACTGGACTCAATTCAACTTTATCTTTTAAGAGTCTTACAACACAGATTTCACGATGAGAAAGTTGATGTTGTCATCGATTGCAGTCAGTACCGTCAGGAAGCGAACAAGCAGCTGGAAGATCTCGCTGAGCGTTTGAAAGACAAAGCATTAACTAGCAACAAGTCCGTTTATTTTCGCGCTTTGCCTCCCAAAGACAGAAAAGTAATTCACCAATATCTTGCTAATGATGAGCGAGTAAAAAGCCGTTCTGTTGGCGAAGGTCTTTACAAAAGAATAAAAATTTATCCTGCAAGGCCAGTTGAAGTCGAAAAATAATTATGAGTTACCTGGTCGGCGACGAAGACACCATTTGTGCATTGTCGACGCCTGAGGGACAGGG
>CAYPZY010000244.1:0-5065 GCA_964415155.1 uncultured Bdellovibrionales bacterium | reverse complement strand
GATCCTGATATCTCGATGAAGGACAATGCCTATTACACCGATGACACCATTAATTTTACGACCTATTCACCTGGCAATCAAAATTTTGCGCGGGATAACTCGACGATTTGGCACGAACTTGGTCATGGAATTATGGATCGACTCATGGGAGATTACATTGAGTTGGCCGATACTGGTGGTCTCAGCGAGGGCATGGCTGACTTTTTGGCGCAAATTATTGTCCAGCATGTGACTGGTGGACAGGTTTTCGAAGGCGCCGAAAAATTTCGAATCAATAATCAGACTGGTTTTCATCTAACCAACGAGGTTCATGATGACGGTGAAGCGTATGGCGGCACCATGAACGATTTTCTTGTTAAAGCTATCGCAAAATTTGGTCATGGCGAAGGTGTAAAGAAGGTAGGTGACCTTACTCTCGAGGCTATGCGCCTAAGTAGAGATCATCCTGGTTTAACAGCGCAAGAATGGTTTAACCATATGCTTTTCGCAGACGAATTGGGAAGCGCAAGCCGTCAACCTGGTGAATTGGGTCAGTTACTTATTGACGCATTAAAAGGTAGAAACTATTCGTTTGGCGATAGTCGTCCTGCAAGTTTTGCCCTAATGAATGGTAAGGATGAAGTTACCGACAAAACACCGGGTTCACGTGGAAGACCAATTCCTCACGTTTTAAAAGCTAGTCAATCTGTAACCTACCCGATGTCAGTGAAGTTAACGAGTTCTGCTGACTACAAATTCAAATACCCTGTTACGGTTAAAGTTGTTCTTGAGGGCGGGCCTATTCAGGGGGCTATTCATTGGCAAGGTGAAGAACAAAAAGCCGTCAACTATGTTTTAAACTCTGAAGATGAAGTGGCCAATTTTGAACTTAAAGCGTCTGGTAAGTGCGAGACGATTAATCGTGATGATGGAAGTTGCGTTGATTTTGCTTACATTCAAATTTGGAATAATGGCGAGCAGACAAAGCCGGTTGCAAAAAAACGATTTTACTTAAGAATTAAAACCGCCGAATAAAAAAAAGATCTCTCCGCTAGGCGCGGAGAGATCAAAATATCAAATTTAAACAGCCCGTTTACTTTCGTAGGGTAATTTTCCAAAAACTTTTTCAGATTCAGTTTTGGTGCGAGTAAAAGCAACCAAACCTACGACACCTAGACCAACAATGTAATGCATGAATTCTTGTAATGGAGTGAGAAGTCCACGATAGTCAAACGCCCATGGTGCCACCATCACAACAATACCTAAGAGGACGTCAAAGGTCATGTGCACGCCTAGAGGGATTACCCGAAAAATCGCGTATTGGTAGTTAGTCAGTAAGCTATAAAGAATCAAAACAATTCCACCACCGACAAAAATGTTTTGAGCCATTCCAATGCCCGCGAAATTAAAAATTGATGGAATCAACATTAGCAATACCCCGCCAACGTAGTCCAAAATATTGTGAGTCTTCAAAGTCATCATGAGCTGCCTCCTTTTTTTAAAATACACGCTCATACAGTTCGATTTATAGTCCCGCGTTTTTTTGATTTCAATTTTTTCAAGGGATTTTGTCGAACTTGACTATCTGTGTGTGGATTTCTGACCGTTATAAGAGTGACCGGCGAGTTTTTCTGTCTCAATGGATTACGATTGAGTTAAGATACTAGCGCAAAAGGTTTAATTGATTCTCACATTTTTCGTTATTGTAGCGCCAGGTGTTCTGCTCGCTCAACATAATGAACTCGCCACTGTTATTGTCGTATATTCCGCCATTGGAAGTTTGTAGAACTGCAATCAGATTTTGACTCTCGCTGTGGGCGGGCCAGCGCACATCAAATAGAAAGTAACTGTTTAATTCTTGCAGTAACGTTGACGGTGCGGAAGTTTGCCAGGTGTTCTGTTGACGATACTTTAGAAAAACCTGCTGCTGTGAATTTTTCTTCAAAAGACTTTTATGAACGGCGACGACAGCGATACCACTGCTATTTTGTTTGTAGGCGGTGACGACAAAAACCTGACAATTGCGATCGCCCATATCATTTCCCAATGAGGTGATGGACCATAGCAAAATGAGAAGTAGATAGTTGGCGGTTTTCAAGGCTTTCCTCGCGAGAAATGACTAGCATTAAAATATTCGAAACGTCTATGGTTTTGACAAGTTAGCGGCAATTTGGCGCGCTGAACGATAGCGACTCTCGACTGATTTGTAAGATATTGAAATAGCTTATCAAAATATAAAGATAAGGGTGTCTTTTCTGGCATGTTTGTTGAACTTTAGCGTTGGGAAATTGAGGTAAATTATGAAATCTTTGGTAACAACTCTATCAGTGGCCGCTTTAGTATCGAGCCAGGCTTTGGCAAACTCACAAGCTATTCAGAAAAAGGCGGACCAGATAACTAGCGAAGAACGAGCAAGGTATCACGGGACTGTACTGCCTCAGAGGTCTGCGCCAAAGACGCCAGAAGAGGAACAGCTACTTCAGCAGTTACAGCGATTTAATATCAGCAACGAGGCCTCTGACATCGAAATAAAAAAATACGTAATCACTGGTGTTATTGATAAAGCAAAAGGACTTTATTCTTATTACCTTTTAGGTTCGGCCTTGGTAAACTTCACCGGTCAAAAAATAGAGAAAGAAGAAAAAGTAAAGTTGATGTCTGTCGCACAGCTAAATTGCGGCGGTCAAATGTTTGAAGGCAAGATATTAAAAAGAAATCCATTAGAACTAAAGCGTAAAGATTCAAGGTTAAGCGATTTTGCTTTCGTTTCAGACAACGCCTGTTCTGACACCAAAAAGATTTTGGACGAAGCTAGTCATGATTTTAACATTCTCCTAACTACCGCCAATGGCCAAATTGAAGAAGCGGGGATTAGTTACTTGAATCCGAACCTCAGTGAATCGTCTAAGCTTAGGGGCATACGAGAGCAGCAAAAAAATATTGAAGGTGCGTTAGCAGAAATTCAATATAATTTGTCAGATGCCCCTCAAGAGTCTGAGCCTAGTAATGCATCTATCGCACAAGATATCCATGATCAGCGTCTCATGTTAAAGCGTGAGCGTAAACTTCCTAGCGAATATCCAAGCGATGAGAATGTGCAGTCTTGTTTCGACGAAATTCGTGTGAGCAATCAGAAAAGGCTAGAGGAATTCTTTGCGGGTCAGGGTCAAAACTCCTCTACTGAACAGTTAGAGCGCTTTAGCCCCGAAGATTTTGGCGATGCTAGAAATCCAAGTTGTTTCAGATTTAAGAAATTTCTAATGCCGTTGGCAACACCTCGTCCAAGTTTTGCTATCGAGTGGTCAGAAGACATTTGGAACGATTCTCACGTAGATGTTAGCCGTCGTCATTATAATAAACGCCTTCAAGAGCTCGAACAAGAAACTACTGCGACCATGGAAAAGGACGCTCTCGCTGAAATTAAAGCCATGTCAGAGGCCGAAGCATTACGCCAGGTTTCGCGGTTTTTCCGCGTTCAAGGGTTGCTGGATAAAATTAGAGGTGTAGATCTCTTAACAAAGTCGGTATCTCAACTTACAACTCAGGAACGTGAAACGGTTGAGCTTTTAATCGTAGGCGCCTCTGTTTCTGAAGTCGCAAAGAAATTAGAGTCTTCTGGAGAGGATTTCAAAAGAAGTCTTTTCGAAGTTCAGGCAAAAACTGTTTACATCAGTAATAAAATCATTCAGGAACAACTTAAAAAGAAAGAGTAAATTAAAATAGGCTGAGTTGGTTACTTGGCCTGTTAAAGTGGGCGGGAGAGAGCTCAATCTTCTTTTCATTAAATCCATATTTTTGTGAATAGATTTTGAAGAGCTGTCGGAGGTTTTCAGCAATAGGACCTTCGCCTCGCATACGCGACCCGAAGTTTGGATCGTTGAGTTTACCGCCACGAATCTGTTCGATAGCGGTCAATACCTTTTGTTTTTTAAGCGGTCGCTTGGTTTCAAGCCATTCCACAAAAAGCGGAGCCACGGTGAGTGGTAATCTGACGGGAGTAAAACCTGCCGAGGTTGCACCTGCTGCGGCTGCTTCTTTGAGAATCGCAGGAATTTCGTGATCGTTGAGACCTGGAATGACCGGAGCAATATTAACACCGACGGGTATTCCAGCTGCGGCAAGCTCTCTCACTGCATTTAAGCGTGCCTGTGGTCGTGAGGTTCGTGGTTCTAGATCAGCCGTGAGTTCGGGGTCTAGACTTGTGACTGACAGAAAAACCATAACAGCCTTCGCATCGGCCAGAGGCTTTAAGAGATCAATGTCACGGGTAACCAACGCATTTTTTGAAATAATGAACAGCGGATTCCTAAATTCGCAAAGAACTTCGATGCATCTTCTGGTAATCTGCAGCTTTCGTTCGATGGGTTGATAGCAATCAGTGTTGCCACTAATGGCGATGGTATCGCCTTTCCAGTTTTTAGCCAATAAGGCCTTCTTTAACAGCTCAGGTGCATTTTCTTTCACAAAGATTTTTGACTCAAAATCGAGGCCTGCTGAGTATCCGAGATACTCATGCGTAGGCCGCGCATAGCAGTAAGCGCAGCCGTGCTCACATCCGCGATAGGGGTTTATCGAGTAACGAAAGCCGACGTCGGGGCTATTATTCTCGCTAAGAATACTTTTGGAAAAATCACGGAAGAATTCTGTTTTTAGTTTAGGCCTTTCCTCTGGATTAAAGTTTTCGTCTGTGGCTTCAAAGGTGAAGTTTAATTTTTCGTAGCGGTTCTGTGGATTGCTACTTGCACCTCGGCCTTTTATATCTTTTTGTGTTGTATTCATTTGCAGTCATATTATACCGAGGGCAATAACCGATAAAGGTGGAGTGCGAAAATTCTCCTAAGGGGAGCGCTACTTTTTTGTAGACCGTAAACGACACAGCCGGTAATCTTTTGAATGTGATTTTCTTCAAGACTCTCCTCCTCATAACGCTTTCTTTGCCGGCCTTTTCGCAAGAGCTTGGAACTCAAAATGTTCAGTCACCTCGAGCGTTTGAGTTTATTACCAATCTGCCAAAAACCTGGGAGACTTTTGCTGACGAAACTTTTCAAAAAGATAAAGCAGAGTATAAAAAATCAGTTAATTTGGT
>CAYPZY010000243.1:0-5105 GCA_964415155.1 uncultured Bdellovibrionales bacterium | reverse complement strand
CAAACCATCAACGCGAACTTCCACTATACCGCCATAACTTTTGCCTTCTTGCTTGGCGTTTAAAAGCAATTCATTTATCGCTGCGTCCTTTTCGACATCGGGCATTCGCGATGCGAAGTCATCAATGTTTTCTCCGTGTTCCTCTCCAAGAACGATGGCACCAATTTGTTTTGCGTAAGCAATCACGCGAGCCTCTGAACCTACAGAACGCAAAAACATTTGCGCCACCGACGCCGCTGCGACTCGGGTTACTGTCTCACGAGCAGAGGCGCGACCACCGCCACGGTAATCATGATGAGAAAATTTATCGCGCCAAACGTCATCAGCATGGCCCGCGCGAGGTGCCGAACGAACATCATCATAGTCTTTTGAACGTGTATCTTCATTGCGAATGATGATGGCGATGGGTGTTCCTAAAGTTTTTCCTTCAAACACGCCACTCAATACTTCGGGCCTATCGGACTCATTCCGTGCAGTGGTAATCGCACTTTGTCCTGGTCTGCGACGCGCTAAATTGCTTTCCAAAAGTAACATGTCAAATTTAACGCCGGCAGGACAACCGTCAATTACCACGCCCATTGCAGGCCCATGGCTTTCTCCAAAAGTGGAAATTCTAAAGCGCTGTCCAAAACTATTCGCCGACAAATTGACTCCAAAATTCACGTTGTTTACGAGCTTGGCCTTTAAACATGGTCAGTCCCGAAATATAGGCCGCCCCGGTACGCAAGGCATACTCTCTGCCTGGTGAATCTTCACTGTAGTTGAGATCAATCACTTGTTGTGGGCTCCATTCACTCGGCGGCCATTGACACTCATTCATCCGCGAACGGCCAACCGCCCAAATTAAAGTCGATGGTGCTGATATTTCTTCTCGCGACGATCTAGCCACTCCAGAGGTGGCTGAAAAAAATTCGGCCTTAGGTATCACTTCTTTAATTGCAGAAAGAACTCCACCGCCACCCCAAATGGCGGCGTCGTTCACAGGCTTTACAGCCAACTGCTCTCTAAGCCCATCGACATCGGTATTGGTGCCTAACCACTTGTGATTAAGCGCATCCCAATACAAGGTGTTGATGGAGTCGTAAGGACTTTTTTCTAAAAGGTCTCGTGCTTTAATTTTTAGAGGTGACGTCACCGCCGCAAAACTTAAACCAAGCTGACTTGAAAAAGAAATAGCAACTTCCCACTCCTCAACGGATACCTCGATTTTAAAAATAGGAATGGATTTTTCGCTGAAAAAATCAAAGTGTTCCAAAGGAGTACGACTATGACCGATAGGTGAGCCTAAAATCGCGGCGAAACGCTTTTCACCCCCGCGCAAAGATATCCAATCACTAACAGAGGGCTGATCCTTCACCCGTGCCCAACCGTCATTGACGAAATTTAAAGTCTGCCACCCCTTCATCCAGGTGCGAAACCAACGCCACCTTCCATCTACTGACCTTGGTAATAAATTTCTTTTTTCGGGGTCTTGTTGCTGCCACTCAAAAGCAAATCTTAGCTCTTCAAAATTTCTAATCTCGACCGCAAGCTTCAAAACCCTGTCGCCCCCTGCTGCCTGCAAGCGCGCGATCACTTCAGCAATAGTTTCGTCTGGGAGGCGATCATGAAGAGAAAAAATATCTACTTCATGGGAAAAGGAACAATCACCAAGTTCGACCGCCCAATCTAGTAATAGGCCATCATGTCGTTGTCCTAAGAGAGTTTTCCAATTCGCAGCACCCCAACCGCCACGAAAACTAAAGATGGCCCGGGAAAATGTCTTTAGATGTCTGTTCACAAAATCTTCAGACAACAGATCGTCTCGAAGCTCAACCGTCAAATTTTTCCAGCCATAATGTTTGGTAAAAAATCGATCTAAGCTTTGGCGATTGGCAAGTTGCGCCGGAAAAGTAAGAATACCATTAAAATTGAATTTCTCTTTAAAAAAGAAATTATATTCCGTTTCAGAATAACCTTCGATTCCCTCTGGCATTAAATAAATTTCGCTGGCGAGGCGCTGGAACTTTTCATCACGCTGCTCGTAGAGCTCGAGATATTCTTCACATGGCCCCAGAGAACTACGCAGCCGTGGCCTGTCTAAGAAAACCCTTGGTAGCCGATCAGTTTCTCGACGCACCCATAAAACAATTGCCTCTTTTGGCAAAGGGAAATTAAACCCAGCACCGATGGCAATATAAAATCTTTGCCGCAAATCCCGATACATCAAATAAAGTTCGTTAAAGTATTTGGTCTCAAGTTGCCGAAAATACGGTTCGCCAAAGCGTTCAATAATTTCCCTGCACGAAAGTTTTTCGTTAGTTTCAATAAACTTATCGAGATCAATTGTTTTTATTCGTGGCCCGCTCAGCGCCGAATAATGACGAAGTCTCTCTAAAAGTTGTGATTTGCCGACTCCCCGATGACCAATCAAAAGTGTTAGCATAATGATGTAATCTCCAAAAATTTTGGGAAACTTTTGTTTACGACTTGCGGGTTGCCAATTTGAACGTTGAATCCCGCTTGCCGAGCCACACAGGCAGCCATCACCAAGCGATGATCCTTATCGGAATCAAAAAATATCGGGAAAATATTGTCACTCTCTCTGTCAAAAGGTCTACCATGGATAATCATACCATCGAGAAGAGGCTCTGACTTGCGTCCTAGCTTCATTAGCAATTCGTGAATCCGTTGAATGCGATTGGATTCTTTATGAATAAGTTGCGGAGCACCACTAAGACAACTGCGACCGTCAGCAAAAGCACAGAGAACGGCAAGCACTGGAAACAGATCCGGCGCCTCACAAAGATTTGCCTGTAAAGGAAGAAGTGTCTTTGGACCCACCACCGAAAGACCGTCAGCAAGGAAATCGACATCGACAGCCATTTTTTTTAAAAGTTTAACGAATTCGAAATCAGGCTGTAAACTGTGTTCAGGAAAATGCTGAAGAAAAGCTTTACCGCCTACAGCGGCCAAAGCAGCCACAGCAAACGCCGAACTCATATCGGGTTCCACAAAATCGCAAAGCTGAGGGATTTGCCTCTCTCTAATTGTCAGAGAATTTTCAGAAGTCTCTAGGTGCATTCCCATTTGCTTGACCATCTGCAAAGTCATTTGCCAATAACCATCCGACACGACATCGTCATGCCACTGCAAACTCAGCGGTGCCGACAAATTCCAAGAATTTAAAACAATAGCCGAAGCGAACTGACTCGAAATTTTACGATTTACAACCAGAGGCGACTCGGAAATAATCCATCCATCACTTTGAATTTCTAAACTATTCGCATTTAAGGTTGCTTTTACTTTGAGTTGTTCGAAAATTTCTAAAAGCGGTGTCTGTGGCCGTTCGAACAATCTTTGACTTCCGTGTAGAACATAATGCCCAGCTTGACGAGATACTCTAAGCGCCATGAAACGAAGAACCGCCGCCGCGTGACCACAATCAACATTTTCGCCCTTAAAAAACCCGCGAAGCGCTAAGGTGAGATCTCTAACGTCATCGCAAGCCATCTCTGCATCACCAGGGTTATCACTCACAAAACTTTCACAAATCTTTTTGCGGATTAGAAGAGACTTAGATGGTGCTATGGCTCCTTCGAAACTGAATTTCATGGACACACCAAGCCTTGTTGAGTCGCCTCATTGACAATGGCCTCAACCGAAACCTCTTCACAAAAAGCAGAACCAAGGTCTTTTAAAAAAACAAACCTTATTTTGTTGTTGTCTCGTGCCTTTTTATCTTTGCGAAGATCGGTCCTAAACTTATTTTTAGAAATTGCCTTAAATGGTCGCTGCGGTAACACCGATTGTATTTGCTTTAGTTTCGTCGCGGTTAAAAAACCACGGCTTGCACTCCACCGGCAGGCAAAAGCTAAACCAAGGGCCACAGCTTCGCCGTGAGGAATTTTACGTTGGCTCTCCAACACATGCCCCACAGTATGACCCAGATTTAAAATATGTCTTTCTCCTGAAAGTTCAAACGGATCTTTTTTAACAACTTCATATTTGGCATTAATGGCAGGCTTAAGATTTTTCCAAAAAGTATCGCTCGAAATGCTTGGCGCTTCTAATAATTTATTCGCCCACGGCTTGCCGCTGATGAAAGCAATTTTAACAAGCTCTCCCCATGCTTCTTGGGCGCGCTCTTCAGGTTGTGCCATCAACAATGACTTTACCAAGTATATTCTTTCGGCCTGATAGAATGTCCCGATCTGATTTTTTACACCACTAACATTTAAGGCAGTTTTGCCACCGTGGGCGGAATCGATAGCCGCCAACCATGTGCTGGGAATTAAATGTAGCTCAACGCCCCTTTTAAAAACGCTAGCCACAAAACCTGCGAAGTCGGTAACGGATCCACCGCCAATCCCAACGATTTGTAATGCTCGTGAAGAGTTTTGGCAAATTCGACTAATAGTTTTTATGTGTTGAGGAAACGCTTCAACGTCTTTTAAGGATTCGCCTGCGGTTACAAAATAAATCCGCGGAAAGGCTTTTAACCAAGGTTTCATTTTTTTTTGCAAACGTCTGTCGACAATAAATAAACTGTCGCTGTTAAAATCTTTGCTGTTTGGAAGCTCATCAGAAAATTTGATGACAGACTTTAGCGTCGACATTGGGAGATATAAACCATGTCTTTTTTACAAAGAAAAGTCTTTTCTCCCAAACTCATTGTCGTCACTAACGCCCCGTACTAAGTTCGCGGTCAATCACTCTATGTTTATCGATAGCATCAACATTAACGTCCTGAGAATTTTTGAACGGGTTTACTCGCTTCGGAGTATGACTTTAGCGGCCGATGAACTCCATCTTACCCAATCGGGCGTAAGCCAACACATCAACAATCTAGAAAGCGCGCTCGACGTTAAGCTTTTCGATCGTTTTAAGCGGCAAATTATACCAACTGAAAAAGCTCATGAGCTCTACAAAGTTTGCTCCGTGAGTTTTCTCCAAATCGAAGAGCAAATCTGGAAGATTAAAGAAACCAAAAAAGATCTTTCCGGTACCGTAGTTATCGGCATGCCCGCAGAGTTTGGCCAGAACGTTGTTCAACCTTTACTGGCTAAATTTTCAAAACAACATCCCAACATCATTTTCAAATTACAACTCGAATTCGCACCCAT
>CAYPZY010000242.1:0-5110 GCA_964415155.1 uncultured Bdellovibrionales bacterium | reverse complement strand
TTGTAAAAGGGCATCTCTGAGCATCCTTGCTCCTCCCACGTTAGAAACGGTTGATAATAATTCCTCTTTGGCAGACCTTATGTATTGGCGTCCTACCAAAAGAAGGGCTACCTATCTAAAAGTCTGACGGATCTTTTTGGGAATTTCAACTGTTTTGGACTCTAGTTTAATAAAACTGGACCGATAATTCATAGTAACACCAATCTTCTACTTATGAAGGAGCAGGATATGTACGGTCCCGAAACAAAATTTTTGGTGGTAGACGATTTCGCAACTATGCGAAAAATCATTAAAAAAGTGCTATCAGAACTTGGTTATAAAAATGTTGAAGAAGCTGACGATGGAAAAACGGCTCTTCCTCTGTTAAAATCGGCGGCCGGCAACGGCACTCCCTTTCAAGTCGTGATTTCCGACTGGAACATGCCGGGAATGGCGGGCATTGATCTACTCAAAGCATGCCGCGCTGATGGACAATTGAAAGGTGTACCTTTCATGATGGTCACAGCTGAGAGCGAACAGCAGAATATCATTGAGGCCGCGAAAGCTGGCGTTTCTGATTATGTAGTTAAACCATTCAATGCTCAGACTTTGAAAACAAAGCTTGAGAACATTTACAAGAAGCACGCAGCTTAAGAAAGCACGGAGGAATCCATGGGTGCGGCACCAAACATATCAAATGCAAATCCCCTGCTCGACAAGAAGTTAATTAACGCTTTTGTCGACGGTGTAAGTAAAACTCTTGCAACGATGGCGGGTACTCAAACAAATACTGGAACTCCGACGATCGAAAAGGAATTTTCGACAAAGGGTGATGTGGCCGGTCTTATAGGAATGGTCGCGGGACAGATGAAAGGGACACTGACAATTTCATTTGAGAAAGAAACCTTGTTTTTCATTCTCGAAAATATGTTGGGAGAACCTTACACTGAACTAAACGAACAAGTAGCAGACGCAGTCGGCGAATTAACCAATATGATTTACGGTTGTGCTAAGACAACTCTAAACGAAATGGGTTATGGCTTTGAAATGGCAATTCCTACAGTCGTGATGGGAAGAGCTAAAATTAAAAGCTTCCACACTGGCGCCACACTGGTTATTCCTTTTACCTGCACTAAAGGAAAGTTCTTTATCGAAATCACTGTTCAGCCGTAATTTTCGGCTGAACAAAAGGTGTTTATGGAAGCCAAGGAACCCACAAGTAAAGTCGACGTTTTGGTCCTTGGACCGACCACGCATATTGGTCAGGAATTGAATCGACTCCTTTCAGGATACCAACCTTACAATCTAGTTACATTCGACAAAATCGAAAATTTTATGGCAGCGGCGGAAGGCGAAAGCGTTAACCCCATGTTGGCGATCGTTAGCGCCGACAAAGACACTTCTGGAACTTGTGAGTGGGTTCAAACGGCGAAAATGAGTTATCCGCATGTCCCCGTCCTCGTTCTACATGATTCAAACGCGACTCTTAATTTTCGAAAAGCGATAAAAAACGGTGCTAATTACGTCATGCACCTTCACTACGATCAGGAATTTATCTCTGACCGTATCTTGCAATTAGCGCCCGTCGATATCGAGAGCGAGAAAATTCCTATGTCGGCTCTTATTGCTATTCATGCCGATGACTTTGAACCTGCCACAAAAATTGATTTCAACCTCTACGTTCACCTCCCCTCCAACCAAAAAACGATTATGTTTCGCCGAGAGGGTTCAACCTTAGATGAAAAAGCTATCGCCAAAATTAGAACGTCGGCAGGTCAAAGAGTCTATGTCAAAAAGACGCAACTTCCCCGCTTTTTTTCATACGCAAGTCAGGTTTTGAAAATTCGCAACGCTCCTGATACGACGTCGCAGACTGAAAAAATGCAAAAAGTGAAAAACGAAATTCAAACGATTATGTCTTATTTTTTGGACGAAGAAGACAATGGTTATGAGCATGGCAAGAAGATCCTTGAGCGCTGTGAAGTGATTTTAGCGGAGCTTAATTTAAACAAAAAACTTTCGTCGGAACTGATTTTTCAGAAACTCGTTGCTCACAATGGCCAAAACCAAACTATCTACAACGATTGTACTAATCTTTGCGCCTACTCAACTCTATTTGCCAAAATTTTGGATCTTGATGAAGAATCGGTAAAAACTGTGGCGCTTGCCGCTTTGTTATCGACCATTGGTTTAGCGGGCCTTCCCGCACCAATTCATATGAAACCGCACAATCAGTGGACTACTGACGACACACAAGCTTTTAGACATTACCCGATTGATAGCGTGTTGATGATTAAAAAGAAAAAAGTTCCACTTCCTCAAGACGTCGCCAAAGTGATTGAACAACATCGCGAAATGGTTGATGGCAGCGGCTTTCCACATGCTTTAAAGGGAACACAAATTAATCGTTTAGCAAAAATTATTTCGATTGCTTGGCGCTTTCAATCACTAACTTCGCTAATGGATGATCGCCCCTCTTGCACGCCCCTGGTGGCGATTGAACAAATTTTAAAAGAAAACATGACTGGCGGAAAAATGCCCTTTGACGGCATCATGATTCAAGCACTTGCCGCTTTTATCAAAGCTAATTCGCAAAGAATGGGAAACAAAGCGGCTTAAATTCTCACCGCTTTAATATATAATCGAATTCTTCGAGCTGAATCTTAATAGTATGTCGCGCTTCTCGCAAACCCTTAATGATTTCTTCATTCTTAGTAGCGGTTGATCCAACTCCAGAATGGCTGATTGTATAGAGATTTGCGCTAAAATGGACAATCAATGGATATAAGGACGAATGACCAACTTGTTCAGCACGAATCAGTAAACCATAGGATGCTACGGCAGATCCGATTTTTGCAAAACTAGCTAGCGCCTCTTTGAAATTATTCGACCTGATAGCAGACTTAATTGGACGTACTTCCATTTGAATTATGCCGATAACAGTTAATCCTCCCTCTCCCATTTGCCTGATTTCTTCATCTTTTGAGCTAGCAAGTTTTGAATATTCGACACTTGCATCCTTTAGTTGACTACCAATATCATCAATAGCTCTTTCACTTTCTAAGCGAAAAGGTTTCTCGGCATATCCTGCTAAACCAGAAACTACAGATGTCAACATTCCCGCGGCCGCCGTTATCGTCCCATAAAGATGTGGTTCGCTTCGTTTTGCCGTTGCAATTGAAACCACCCCCACCATGCTAAGTACCATCGAAGCGACAGAACTCATATATTGGATTGTTGAGAGTCCACTTTTGCCATTTTGAATGTAGGCCAATTCCATCGCAGCTAACTTAGCGTCGTAATTTTTCAAAGATTCTTTAAGATCTAGCAACTCTTGCGCCGCCTGCACTGCAGAAGCGCGGGCGATGTGAGTTACTCGATTCTCGCCAGCGGTGGCTGCGGTCGTAGTCATTAGAACTGCCAAAGAATATATAGTCATCTTTTTTTTCATTTAAAACTCCTTATACCCGCTCACAAGTGTCACCTCTGTCAAAAGATACGACAGAAGTATCCACTCAGATTTAATTTAAAAGCACTTCCACAATGTCTCATTCACAGTTAGCAACGGTAGTGCCAAGGTTTTCCGTCATACGACATTTCGCTGGATCAAATTTTGCTATGACCTAAACGTTGATCATACTTATGCCTTCAAACCCATGTGAGAGGTCTTTGTGAAAAAACTAGTAACCATCTTTGGCGTATTGCCAATTGTTTTAACAGCCCATTTAACTCATGCCACCCCTGAGTCAGACGAATTGAATCATGGGAAATGATACCGACGGGGGTAGTTGAATCACGAGGGGCGCACTAGACCTCCCGTTGAATCATGGTTAACCAGCACCTAAAATTGTTTTTGACGAAATAATTTTGAGAGAGGAAAATCATGTCCAACGAGATTAAACGCATCCTATTGCAAAAATTAAAACTACGCTACCTAAAAGGGTCCAGAAAGCAAAAATCGTTGATCCTCGATGAGTTCTGTTTAACGACCGAACTTTCGCGTAAACACGCGATAAGACTTTTAAATGGCGAGATAAAATCACACCGAAACCATTCTGGCCCGAAATACCGTTACGGCGAAGAAGTTCGGCGCCATGTTGTAATTCTATGGGAAGCGATGGGTAGAATTTGTTCAAAAAAAATGGTTAAGGCCTTTAAAAGATGGCTGCCTTTTTATGAGGGAGTAAATCCCGAAACAAAATTATTGTTAGAACAAATCTCAAGTTCAACGGTCGACAGAATTCTTTTTAAACATCGTGAGCTCGTAAATAAGGGCTTAAGTACAACAAGAGCTTCATTACTAAAAAATAAAATTCCTATTCGCTTACTGGATTCAGAAATAACTGAGCCAGGGTTTATCGAAGCTGACACTGTTGCTCACTGTGGAACTTCGATGGCCGGAGAATTTGTTAATACGCTAACGATGACTGATATTTTTTCAGGATGGACTGAGGTAAGAGCTGTTTGGAGTAAGCAAAGCAAAGAAGTCTTAAACGCCGTTAAAGCGATAGAAATGACATTGCCCTTTAAGATCAAGGGATTTGCTTCTGACAACGGAAATGAGTTTTTAAACAATGATTTATGGACGTATTTTGATAACAGAACTGAAAAAGTTCACTTTGTCAGACGTCGGCCCTACAAGAAAAACGACAACGCCCATGTCGAGCAAAAAAACTGGACGCATGTTCGCCAGCTGCTTGGCTACGACAGATTGGATACCGAGTGGGATGTGGAATTTATTAACGACCTTTATGAAAACTATTGGCTTCCGCTCTGGAATTATTTTACACCAGTAATGAAACTAAAATCCAAAACCAGAGTCGGTGGAAGAATCGTAAAAGTTCACGACGAGCCCAAGACTCCCTTCGAAAGACTTCTGGAGTCCGAACACCTGAGCCAAGAGCAAAAACAAAACCTGCTGGGGAGGGTAACAGATCTAAATCCATTTAAACTCAAAGAAGAACTGGATAAAAAACTTAAGTGGTACTTTAAGATCGTCGATATACGTAAAAGACAATCAAGGGCTGCTGGTTAATACATACCCTTATCAGTATCACTTAGCTATGAGTCAATACGCAAAAGTGACGGCAACAAAAAATGTTTAAATAGAAAATTATTGTCAACCTAAGTC
>CAYPZY010000241.1:0-5112 GCA_964415155.1 uncultured Bdellovibrionales bacterium | reverse complement strand
AGGTTTGCTACCGCACTCAAGGCCCAAGCGACTAAATTGGCCTGAGCGCAAGAGTTCCTCAACAACATGTCGCTGCTGATTCACTTTAATGGGATAGACGCCACAATAACTATTGCGATAGCCGTAGCTATCGATCGCTTTTGAAAAACATTTGTTTAAGAGTTCAATGCGAGATCTGAAAATGTCAGGAAAACGAATTAACATCGGAACTCGCACTCCACGCTCCATCAAGTCATTGATGAGTTCACGCAAGTCAAGTTTCGGGCCGTTTGGACCAGTCGGAGTTACGTCAAGCGTACCACGATCATTGATTCTGAAATAGCCTGCACCCCAGCTATTAATACCGTAGAGTTCAGCGCTGTTTTCTATCGTCCATTCGGAATTTTCTGACATGGTCACCTCTATTTGACGATGATGTTAAGAATTTTTCCTGCTTTATAGATGACTTTAGCAATTGCTTTGCTTTCAATGTGCTTCGCTAAACCGGGAGAAGCTTTGACCGCGTTAACTGCGGTAACCTCATCGGCGGTAGGGGAAACTTCGATTGTGCCTCTCGTTTTGCCGTTAATTTGCACTCCCAAATTGATTAAGTCGTCTATCACTAAGCTATTATCATATTTTGGCCAGGGCGCAAGACTTACGAGGCCGTTTCCACCGCAGACTGACCAAATTTCTTCGGCAATGTGCGGAGCAAAAGGCATTAGAAGTTGCGACAAAGTTAAGATGAGCGTTCTTGCACGGGAGTTCTCTTTATAGGCTTCGTTTACCAGGATCATCATTGCGCTAATCGCCGTGTTAAAACTTAAGTTTTCGATGTCTTCAGTCACTTTTTTAATGGTTTTATGTAGCAATTTAGTGAGATTAGGCGACATCTCACTCGTCTCCGCTAGCGATTGATGACTTTCACTGATTGCGAGTCGCCATACGCGCTCTAAAAACCGCCGCGTTCCTTCAATACCGGTGTCAGACCACGGTTTGTCCTTTTCGAGTGGACCCATAAAGGCAATGAACACACGGGCAGCATCGGCACCATATTTATCGCGCACGTCGTGAATATTAACGACATTGCCTCTCGATTTAGACATTTTTTCGCCATCGGCACCGAGGACTAATCCTTGATGAACCAGTTTCTGAAAAGGTTCGTCGTGAGATACCAGTCCCGCATCAAACAAAACCTTTTGCCAGAATCGCGAATAGAGTAGATGCCCAACGGTATGCTCGGCACCCCCGATATAAAGGTCCACCGGCATCCAATAATTTTGTTTTTCCTGTGAAAAAGGCATTTCACTATTTTGCGGATCGGTGTAGCGGAGAAAATACCACGAAGACCCTGCTGAACCAGGCATCGTATCGGTTTCACGCGCACCGTTTTCTTTAGTTGTTGTGTCCGTGTAACTCACCCATTCTTTAATCTTAGCAAGCGGAGCTTCACCTTTTTCGGAAGGTTCATAGTCGGCGACAGAGGGAAGAATAACGGGGAGTTCACTGCCAGGCACAGCAGATAAACCGCGTTTTGAAAAGTGAATGATGGGAAAGGGTTCACCCCAGTAGCGCTGGCGACTAAAAAGCCAGTCGCGTAATTTGTAGTTTATTGTCTTCTTTCCTAAGTTCTTCTTTTCCAGAAACTCAACGACCTTATTGATGGCGGCATCTTTGTCTAAACCATTGATAAAATCTGAATTGCAGTGAGCGCCATCACCAGTAAATGGCAAATCAGTTTCACTTTCAAGGACCCGTAAGATCGGAAGATCAAATTGTTTCGCGAATTCAAAGTCTCTTTCATCGTGACCAGGAACTGCCATAATTGCGCCCGTTCCATAGTCCATTAAAACATAGTCGGCAATCCAGATAGGAATTTTCTGTTGTGAAACCGGGTTAAGTGCCATTGCACCGGTGAAAACACCAGACTTATCCTTGTTAGCCTTCCGATCAACATCACTTTTGCCAGCTGCTTTTTTTCCATAATCCTCAACAGCTTTTTTTTGTGCAGCTGACGTCATTTGTTTTACCAAGGGATGTTCAGGTGCCACAACCATAAAAGTTGCACCGAAGATGGTATCGGGACGAGTGGTAAAAACTTTTATCTTTTCATTAAGTCCAACAATTGGGAAGTCAACCTCAGCTCCCACACTTTTACCAATCCAATTGCGTTGACCTTCTTTAGTTCGTTCGGGCCAATTGATTTTGTCCAAGCCTTCAAGAAGTCTTTCGGCATAAGCAGTGATTTTCAACATCCATTGTTTCATTGGCATACGGATAACAGGATGGTTACCGCGTTCACTTTTACCGTCGACAACTTCTTCATTGGCCAAAACAGTTTTAAGTGCGGGACACCAATTGACGGGGACCTCTTTCTGATAGGCAAGTCCCTTTTCGAAAAGTTTTAAAAAAATAAATTGGGTCCATTTGTAATAAGACGGGTCACAAGTAGAAATTTCACGGTTCCAATCAAAACTAAAACCAATAGATTTTAATTGCTCGCGGAAATTATCGATAGCTTTCTTGGTTGTCTCAGCTGGGTGAATTCCTGTTTGAATGGCGTATTGTTCTGCCGGTAAACCAAAAGCATCCCAACCCATCGGATGTAAAACATTAAAGCCCATGGCCCTTTTATAACGAGCGACGATATCAGTAGGTGTGTAAGAAGCTAAGTGACCGACGTGCAGTCCTAGTCCCGAAGGGTAGGGGAACATATCTAGCGCATAGAATTTCGGTTTATTTTTTTCTTCATTGGTACGAAAGACTTGGTCCTCATGCCAGCGTTTCTGCCATTTTGAGTCAATTTGATTGTGCTGATAAGACATAGACCGAGTATATAGCACTTTTATTATGATTTAACTAGATTTTTGAATGGTCAGACAGTGGTCAACACCGAAGTTTTTTTCTAAAATCAAGGTTGGGGAAGTGTACATGGTTAAGTCTGAAGTCACGAGAGAGCGCCATATTATTGTTGTCGATGGTGATTCCGCAAATGGCCAACTTTTAACTTCGGTTTTAAACTGGGAAAATAGTAAAGTGCATTTGCTTCCAACATTGGAGGCGGGCGTTTCTCTGCTCGACTCGGTAGAGCCCGATCTTATTATCATCGATATTGGTGTACAGGATGCGCTGCAGGCCCTGCAAAAAATAAAAGAAAAGCATCGTTACGTTTCAGTTATCTTCATTTCCAGTAGCAAGAAAGTCGAAGATATCGTCAAAGGACTAAATGTTGGTGCTGACGATTACATTTGTAAACCGTTTCATCCCAGCGAGCTCTTAGCGCGAGTAAATTCCCACTTAAGAATTCATGATTTACACCGAGAGCTTTTGGCGGCGAACAATAACCTGGCTAAACTGGTCGCCACTGATGATCTAACGGGTCTGTACAATATGCGGTCGCTTTACGAAAAACTTGAAGTAGAAATTGAGCGGGCAAGACGATTTAAAAGGGCCTTAGCCGTCATCATGTTGGATCTTGATTTTTTTAAAACGGTGAATGACAAACATGATCATCTTTTTGGCAGCTATGTTCTCTCGCAGGTGGGGCAGATGATCAGAGAAAACATGCGGCAACTTGATTTTGCCGCTCGCTACGGTGGCGACGAGTTTTTATTGGTTCTTACTGATACCAATATCGTTGGGGCACAGGTATTTTGTGAACGTTTACGGGAACGAATCGCTGCCACCAATTTTAAAAGCGGCAAACAGCAAATGAAAATTACCGCGAGCTTAGGTTTTGCCATTTACGATGGAACGGGCGCAATTCTCGAAGGTAAAGACTTGGTGCGGGCGGCCGATCGCGCTCTCTACAAGTCTAAAAATTCGGGAAGAAACTGCGTCACTTTCTATGCGATTGATGAGGACAGCCATACACCGGCTCATCAAAAAGCGGCCAAGAAGAGCTAGTCTTTCAAGACAGAAATCAAAAAAACAGAGAGACAAAGAGTGGCCACTACGGCGCTGCTAGGTAAATCCCAGATCCGCGCTAAAAAAATACCACTAAAGGCAAGAACACCACCTAAAATGGAGGAGCCCCACACCTGACTTCTTAAAGTTTGAGAAAAGCTTCGAGTGACGATGGCAGGTGTAACGATCAGGCTAGTCAGCAAAATAGTTCCCATAAGTTTAAGACCGATGGTCACTGTTAGACTCATCAGAACCAATAACCACACTTCATGAAGGCGAACATTGATTCCTTCAACTGCCGCCAACTCGGGATTTAGCATCGTCAGAAAGAGTTGCTTTCGCCAAAACAAAATATGTCCTAAAACAGCAATGGCGATGAATATCGTTAAAAGATTGTTAATGCCACTTGTTTGGGTGATATCTCCAAAAAGAATTTCTAAAATCGATTCGCCGCCGCTTCCTGAAAAGTGAGCGATCAATAAACCTAAACCCATAAATCCGGCAAACAAAATTGAAATGTAAGAATCAAGGTGACGTGGTCTTTTAAAGGCAAGAAAGGCTAAAAAAAGTGCCAGGGCCAAATTAAACGGAAGTAAAAAAAACATTGGCGAAATACCAAGGTAAAGAGCCAATGACAACGGCGTCAACGCACTGTGGGCGACGGCATCACCCATGAAGCTTAAATTTCGCCAAACAAAAAATGGACCGAGAATTCCACAGGTGACTCCACAGAGCGCGCCGATAATTAACGGCGAAAGGGTAAAGGTCTGTAATGATTCAATGAGTGTGTTCATGAATGACACTCTTTTCACCATAGATTTTATGTAAGCAAAGATGAAACTCTGGCGACTTGGGATCACCATCAAAAACGAACTCTGGGCTCAGACAAACCGCGCGTGACGACCATTCCGAGATCGCTGAAATATCGTGCGAGATGGAAATAACAGAGCATTGCTTTTTCTGTATGAGTTTTGCGAGATATTGATAGACTGATCCTTGCGATTTAATATCCATCCCTTCAAAACTTTCATCTAAAAAAATGAGTTGTGGCTGACTTAACAAAACGAATAAAAGAAATACTCTTTGTTGTTCCCCGACGGAAAGATTATGCATGGAGCGACCAAGCAAGTGCTCAACGCTCAATTCCTTTACAAGTTGTAAAAACAGCGGCCGTCTCTGTTGAAAATTATTTTTGAGACTTAAGAACTCGTGAACGGTGACGGGAAT
>CAYPZY010000240.1:0-5121 GCA_964415155.1 uncultured Bdellovibrionales bacterium | reverse complement strand
GAACCGGGTAAGTTCTACCGGCCCTTATATTCTTTTCATTGCGCATAGCATTATTTTCATGCTAGTGTAACGCGTTGTTACAAAACTGAATACCTTATCTGAAGAGGCACGTTTATGGAGAGAAGTTTAAGGAAGTTTTTGGTCACCATTCTTGTGGTTAGTTTGGCCGTCCCCGGTCAAAGTGCCCAAGCGCTCGACCTATTCGGGTTCATGGATAATATTTTTTCCAAAAAGAAAAAAGAAGTTAACATCGTTGAAGAGCAAGCCATCTATCAAATTCATGATAGTGGTGTGGTGATTAGACCGTCTAACTCTCAAGTTCCCGCCAAAAAATCGCCGATTGAATTTGAAGACCGCGTACCGCAAGCACCAAAGGCGCCGGTAAATCAGCCTCCCGTAGGCCCAGCACCTGTTAAGACTTCACCTAGAGCGCAAAATCCTTACGATTCGAACTCGGGAAAAGTTCCTTCGCAACCGCCAGCGGTCGGCAGACAGCAAGGCGGAATAGTTGGATCAGATATTTTGATTAAGCCAGAAGTGTATTACAAAAATCATGATGCTAACGAACCAAAGCCTGTTTGGAATGATGAACAACGTGTTTACTGGAATGACCAGATTACCGCTTACTATGATTCGTATATTGCTAACGAAAATTTTCTTAGTAAGTTAGATAAACAGTCGCGCGTTTTAGAGACCACACCATTCTATAAAAAGATTCCAAGCAACCAACCCAATATTTACATTTTGAATAAAGACTTTTCCGAGAAGAAACATCGCCGGTTTGGCAAAGGTCATCACACACGCGCCCGTCACTCAGGAATCAGATGGCGTCTTGAACCAATGATTTTAGCAAACTTCGATATCGAAAAGAAGTATGTGAATTTGACTCCTTATACCGGCGGCGTACCAGATCCTGACGATCCACCAGTGCCAAATCCACCTCCTGCTCCGACTCCGCAACCACCGGCGCCAACTCCACAACCTCCTGCTCCGACTCCGCAACCACCGGCGCCAACTCCGCAACCTCCTGCTCCGACTCCGCAGCCGCCGGCACCAACTCCGCAACCTCCTGCTCCGACTCCGCAGCCACCGGCACCAAATCCACCTCCTGCTCCGACTCCGCAACCACCGGCGCCAACTCCACAACCTCCTGCTCCGACTCCGGGTCCTATTCCAGATCCTGATGATCCACCAATTCCAGACCCAACGGATGAGCCACCAATTCCCAGTTCCCAGTTTAAATCCACTGGCAAAAAAGTTATTGGCAGAATAGTTTTACAACCAGCTGGTCAAACTCCTGCCGGTTACGAAATGAATCTTAAGAAGACGGTTGATTTTGGTGTTGGTGCGAGCGCGCAAGCCTCCGCTAGCATGGGTAATCCAGTATTATGGGCTTTACAAAAATCTCCTTTTTACGTGGGTGGTTTAGCGCATATAAGTACAGTATCTTCAATCACTCGTAATGTGGGAAATACTTCTGATAAAGATGTCGGAATTATGCAACCTACGGCAAAAAATATTAAACTTTGGTCAGTCGGTGATTCAATATCTTGTGGTTTGACCGGTGGATTTTTGTTCACGGTTGGAGCGAATTACTACACAGTTGGCGCTTCCTTTACTTATGTCAACGATGTAGGTCTCAAAGACGGTGGTGCTGAACACGTAGTTACTAAAATCGGCGATCAAAAAGTGATGGTCGAAGTGGTGAATTTAGTGGTGAATTCAGCAAGTGTGAATGTCATGGGTGGTATCGTTACCCACTCTGTCGCTCTTAAAAACAAAATTGAAAAAGTAAAGAAGACTTACTTCTTCGATCTTGCGAATCCGACGGGCGCGCGCGCATTCAATGCTATTATGACGGGTAACTACGCGGATGCTCAATACATTGCGACTCGCCAGCTTTCCCCTGCAGTCTCTATCGTCGATAAAGATTCCAGCGTGAACAGATTGGCTAGCGGTGATTACATGCGAACTTGGTACATCGGTGTACCTTTCTTATACTGGAGCAAATTGACTGCTCAGACGAGCACAGATGGTTATCTTGAGGATTACGTCAATGATCGCGGCACGCTTTACTTTCAAGCGATCTATCAGGAACACAAAAACCGCCGAATTGTTACTGATCATAAAAATATGGCAAGAGCTTTTTATAGCGGTGCCGAGATTTCTGAGACGAGCGCTCCAAAAGGCGAACGAGAGCAGGACTATTACGGTCGTTTCTTGTGGAACTATCAGGACGAATCGACCTCGCGCGATGATTTGAGAGAGAAAATCGATCGCCTTGTTTACATCGATACGGGGCTCGAAGAGTTGGATGTCGAAGAGCGTTTGCTCCCCAGCAAATTAAATTACGCTAACGTAGAAATGATCATGGATCTAAATCGGGCTGCTACTGACATTTTGGTAGGTCACGTAGAAAATGGTATGGGTGATTATCAAAGGGCTGCGCAAAAGGCCTTGGATACCTATTTTAATGCTGTTTACATGGGTAACGAAGATTACTACATGGGTAGCGAAGATCGCGATTGGTGTTATGTGAAAGAAAAGCATTTGTATCGCGGTATTTACGTCACTGACGGGCAGGAAGGTGAATCGATTCGTTCTGCGAAAGTGAAATGTCGTGAGATCGCGACCGCCCAAACAATGGATACAGTCAGAAAAATGTATCAGATAATTACGGCGATGGTTTTGATCAAGGATTCCGAAACAGAGTCAGACAAAAAAGCGTTGGCTAAGATGTATAATAAACTTGGCCAATTGATGATGACTTCAAGATTCACTGTGCGCATGGTTTATAATCTTCTTGCGGCAGAAACGAATCTTGGTGACTTTGTTCGATACATTGTTAACGGCGAAAAAATGGCGAATTTGACAGTGTATTTCCCGAGTGGAAAAATCGCTCAACCGCTAAATAGTTTGCAGAAATAAATTCTAGGGTCCAAGTCGCTCAATGAGCCACTTGGATCCTTTTTTCTGATAAGAAAAGCGATCGTGAAGACGAAACTCGCGAGCAAACATAAATTCAAAATAGTCTGGCTTTAAAATAAAACCACCCCAAAATTTTGGCAGTGGAATTTCTTTACCTGCATATTGTTTCTCCAGGAGCATCATGCGATCCATTAGAAACTGGCGTGAAGGAACTTTTTCACTTTGAGGCGAGGCCATCGAAGCAAGTTGGCTTTCGCGAGGGCGTGAATGGAAGTACGCTGCCGATTCTGCTTTTGATAACTTTGCGACTTTGCCTTCGATACGCACTTGCACTTCAATGTTTTTCCAATTGAAAACCATTGCCGCAAACGGATTTTTTACGAGTTCGTGACTTTTGCGGCTCCCGTAATTTGTGTAAAAGCGAAATCCTTTTTGATCGACGCCCTTGAGAAGTAGGGTACGAGCTGAGGGACGGTTTCTATAGGAAGTGGCTAAAATCACATTATCAGCGGTAATAAGATCATCTTTACGTGCGATTTCAAACCATTTCAGGAATTCAATAATTGGATTTTTATCAAGATTGTCTTTTTCGAGATGGGTGGTCGTCATTTTGGTTTCGAATTCGTATTGTTGAGAACTACTAAATTGGATTTGTCTTTTTCGAATTTAAGGCCTTTATGGTCTGGCCCCACTTCTTCGATGGATAAAATAGTATAAATGGAAATATGCAACGTCTTAACATCCTTAAAACGGTTTTTGAGCTGTTCTTCACCGGGATTTAGCACCATTGTGCCAGTCGTAAAAATGAAATCAGAAATTGCCACGAATCCTAACCCGAGGGAGGAGTCACGTATTGATCGCGCTTTTAGTTGTAGAACTTTTTCTTCTTTTGGATCGCGATAGGTGACGATAAAGCACGACTTATCAGTATTCACTTTTTTGGCCATGCGAATTTTTAGCGTACTGAGGCAACTCCGTCAATGGAGGACAGAATTACCCTTAACAATCTCATTGATTTCGCTTTCGCGCTCCAACGGGCTGATAACTTCGTCTTGGATGTTATCAAACTTTCTAAGGAGGGTGTTTTTTGCATTTATAGCGGCTTGAAAGACATTATCGCTACTGCCTTTACCTGTGATTTTGCTACCTTCGGCAGCCAACGAAAAAGTAACGGTGAATTTCTTGCGCTTCTGTTTGCTTTTGCTTTGTTTATTATTAATAGACACGGTGACATGCGAGCCTGGTAAAAGATAGGGCTCAAATTCAGTCAATTGCTGATAGATATGGGCTTTTAACTCAGGATCGGCGGTTGCGGTTTCCACAGTGTATTTTAAATTTTCGTTCTTCATAGGATCCTCGCTTTAGCGTACGTTAAACATCGTATCTATTGCGGTTAAGTCAAGATGCCGAATTTTTATTGTATTATCAGTTACTTATATTATATCAGATCGGCTTTACCCGATAAAAGGTTAAACATAATTAGTTACCCAGACCTAATATAGTCCTTTAGAAAGCCCAGTTGTTTTGGATTGAGACGACCGTTTTGAGACAGTTTTCAAAGCCTCAAAGGGGCCAGTGGACGGCTTTGAAAATAAACAAAAAATATTTATTTTTTCCCACGGCTGGTTCGCAGTTGCAGGTTAGCAGTTAATTGCCAGCTTGCTCAGCTGACCATTCGCCATCGAATTTTGCGGTACCAATACGAAGGACTTTTCCCTCTTTGTTTTTCATGACGACGTCGCCCTTAAAGCGCGTTATTTCGGTCGGACCTTCAGCAGCTTTGCCTCTTTCCATGACGAATTCAAAAGTGTTACCCGTTTCAGCACCAGCTTCGTCTTTTTCTAAAACGCGGAAAGAAAGAATCTTTTTGCGGGCGTCATATTTGGCGTTGTCGATGCGACCTTCGCTTTGTTCAGAGTTAGTTTTGTAGATCATGTCGGGACGCTGGAAACTCATGAGGCGAATGGATACACCTTCAGACGATATCTTAACGCTGGAGCGATAAGCCGATAAACTTCCACCCAATAGCCAATGTGGAGGCTCGACTAGTGTTAATATTCTTTTAATTCCGTCTAAGCGATTTTGAATATTTTTTTCTGTCAAACCGGCTAGTAAAGGTTGATTGTTGGTAAGGCAAACACAGGCCTCTTTAACTTTCTTTTCCTTTACCATTTTATCGCAATCACGTAATTC
>CAYPZY010000239.1:0-5121 GCA_964415155.1 uncultured Bdellovibrionales bacterium | reverse complement strand
AGTTACTCCACAAAAAATGGACGTTACAGCTTCCCCGAGAAGCATCTTGAGTTTTTTCAAAATCTTTCGCTTTTCTCGCAAACAGATAAGTTCTTTTTTGTCCACGCGGGAGTTCCCAATGTGGCACTCAATAAAATCATTCCAGCCTATCATCGCCTAGATTTACTATGGATTAGAGAAAAGTTTTTTAACAGCAACTTCAAATGGGACAAAAAAATCATTCATGGTCATACGCCGGTGAAAGAGGTCGATATCTCTGAGAAGAGAATTAATGTCGATACGGGTTGTGTCTTTGACAACAATCTTTCAGCTTGTGAAGTAACCTCCCAAGAGGTCTTTAGTGTTCCAAAGCTCGGTAAGACTAAGCACACCTATTTGCGTGAGGAGGGTTCTAAAAGGATCGCAACTCGCTTTGAAGGGCGAGTGCCAGTGGCCGTGGCGTCTCCAGATCACATCTTACAATTGGAAACCATTAATTACAGTGAATTTGGCATGCTTCTTAAATCTTCGGGAATGACCACCAATGCCCTTTTCCGCGAAGGCGATGATATTGAGGGCGAAATTAAAATAACAGCCGACGAGCCCATTAAGTTCAAAGGCAAAGTTGTACGCGTTTTTAAAGAAAATGGTGAGTATCGCTACGCGATTCAATTACCAAGACCACCGGCTCAATAAAGATTAATTAGTTTTTTGTTTTCACGAAAATAATTATAGAGCGAGCGATGCGATGCTGAAAAATCAAACTCGCGATCCTGGGCGGATTTGTTGTCAACAAGGACAACACTTTGTGGTTCCCCAATGAGTTTACCGAGGCCTTCCACCATGCCACCTTCGAAATCGTTGTAAGAGTTCGCATCAAAAATCTTATAGAGATCTTTATCCTCAATGTAATAGGCCATGAATTGGTTGGAATGCCTTCGTAAAAAACTTTTGAGATCAACAAATCGACTGAATCGAGAAACCAAGACATTTTGCCCTAAACCATTGAGACGCTGAATAAGAGGTACTAAATTTACAAGCGCTACGTTACTCGCATCTTTGGGAGGTAAAGCAATTTCAATAAGTTTTAAATGATCTTTAAAGGAGTCTTTGCAAAGTTTCTGGAAGTTATCCATACAAACTTTTGACCAACAAGCATCTGGCGCAAATGTCGCACACATTTCTGGAGCTAAACGTTTAACGATAAGAGGTTTTTTAAAAAACATCTCGGAAGGTTGGGCGGGACTACCACTTGCAACAAACAACACAGCGGGAGCAAGATCCTGATGCAGTAGCTCGAGGTTTAATTGATAGGTGTTGATAGTTTGTAGTTGTGGCCCCTCGGCACGAATCATATCAATTTCTATTCGCCCACCTTTAATATTATCAGTTAAAGAAGTTATGAAATCGCCGACATGATTGTGCGAGTAGATAGCTCCATATACAAGATTAACCCCCAATGTGCCGAGAGCTTCCTGTTGATTAAGGCGTAGTTGATCGAGCATCCTCACATGCAAAATGATATCGTTACTGGGTCCACGAGGAGACGCTTGAAAACGAATACCCAGCCAACCGTGGTTATTTTTATGAGCGCCCGATTGGGTAGCAATGGTATCAGCGAAAGCAAAAAAACACGTATTATTTCCGCGCTTTTCGTTAAGCCTTTCCAGTAAAAGATTAAATTCATGTTCCAGCATCTTGCCGACTCGTGGCTCGCAGACGTAGCGACCATTTTTCTCTCGCCCATAGATAGCGTCGCTGAAAATCATATCGTAAGCGGAGATGGTCTTTGCTATCGTGTGTGAAGCTAAGCCTGCCTGAAAGAAATAGCGCGCAACCTCCTGGCCGGCGCCAATCTCAGCAAAGGTTCCGTATTGGGCATCGTCGCGATTAATGACTAAGGCTTTTTCCAGAGGATTCATAAGAGTAATAATAAATTAATAATGGAGCGGTAGCAATAGCGTGTCATTGAGCAGTAGACTAGACCTGATAATTTTAGTTAAATAGGAGCTGGTCCTTAACCGTGGAGGTTGCCTTGTCTTTTACCAAAATGTTGTCAGTTGGGTTTCTTGTCCAAGCAATCTTCACAACTCAGAGTTTTGCCCAAGAGTTTATTGATCTTGTCGAAGTTGGCACTTCTAAAAATAGCGATCCCTTTCAGGCACGAAAAGCCATTCAAGAAGAAATCGTTAACCGCGTCTCCAATCGTTATATCAGCGAATTTATTGGCGAGAAAAAAGTGCAAAAAAATCAGAACCTGATCAATGCGAAAATTATTAAAAACTCTGGAAAATATATTCCTACCATTAAAGTTGGAAAGCTCGAGAATGCGGGTGGTGGGCAAAAGCAAATGTCAGTATCTTTAAAGATTTCCGTTAAAAACCTCAAGCAGATGCTTCTAGAAGAAGGGCTTCTGTATGAGCAAGAAGGACCGGCAACAGTGCTGCCAATGATTGCAATCGTCGACAAATCGCATCTTTTGGCCTACCGCTGGTGGGTTGCTGACAACGACAAGAGTAAAAACTTTTTGCATCAGCAACTTGCAGCCCTTCACACGGAGATTGCAAAGTCTTTTAAGCACCAGGGGTTTTATTTAAGAAATCCTTTATCAACAGGCGAGAAGAACCTGATTCCACAGGCATTTCAGATCGACGCCTTACGTATGGAAGATTACATGTTTCTCGGTGAGTTTTTTAAATCGCAAATTATTCTTAAGGGCGATATTCGCTTTGAACCTGGGCTAGAAGGTAGCGAGTTTTACAAGATTCAGTTACGTTTGACTGCGGTTCACACAGGAAATGGCAGGGTAGTTGCCGAGGTGATTAGGACTTTGGATACCGAACCGGGATTGTTTGAACGAGTTATTCCTGGAAAACTCGAAGCAAGTTTACCAGAAGTGGCAACAGATTTAGCGAGTCAAATGCACGAGGCTTGGCAAAAAGGGACCTTCGGTGCCCGTTTAGTTAAGCTCACTTTACGTGGTCCTATCGAATATAAAAATCTCGCAAAATTTAAAGATCAAGTTGAACAAAAGCTCGGCGAGATTAAATCTATTCGTGAACGGTTATTTGAGCCCAAACAAGTCACCTTCGAGGTTGACACCTCGACCTCCACCGACGCCTTAACAGAAAAGTTCCGTCGCACAAAATTCGACGGCTTCTTGGTTGAAGTTGATGGCAGCGCCAACGATACCATCGCCTTAAAGCTTAACTTTCAATAACTCCTCGACCAACGTAAAGCTTTGACTTTTGCCGCAAGCATTTTCTTGTTATGATTGTGGAATGCTTTATCGAATTTTTGTTTTCACTCTCATTTCTTTATCTCTGTCTTGTTCTCTTGTTCAACGTCGCGGTGAAATGAGTAGTAGGGGAGATGGCATTCCAGAAAAAAATGTTCCGCTGGAAAGCCGTGAGGAATCTCCTCGCAAACGCATTTTAATTTTGCCCTTTATAGATACCTCAGGACTTCGCTCCAATGAAGGAACCAGTCAAACGCAAGCAGCTCAAACGGCAAGAGCAGCATTAATCAGCTGGTTAAATACCACCGACCGTTTTGTGATTGTGAGCAATGAAGATTTCCCTAAAGATCTCAATCAGTTTCTGGTGAACTTTCAGTATGACCTCGAAGCAATCTCGAAAATTGCCAATGGTATGGGAATCGCTGCCGTTGTTGAGGGAAAAATTCTTGAGATGCGAGCTAAAAAAACTGGAACTAACATTGGTGTTTTTGCCAAAGTAGGTGCGCAAGTTGATGGTAGTATCCAATTGCGCGCGTTCTCCTGCAAAAATGGTAAAGAAATTCTCAACGTCACCCGCCAAGCTCAAGCCAACTCTTCGACCAATCGCTTCGGCTCAACGACTCCAACAAATAGAGAATTACTTGAGGACCCCAGAATCACCAACGAAGTTTCAGTGAAAGCGTTTAAGACGACCATCAAGCAATTAGCTATGTCCATCGACAAACTAAGTTGGGAAGGTCGCATAGCCCTTGTCAAAGGCGATCAATACTACATCAATGCTGGTCGTCTTTCGGGACTTCAAATTGGCGACATCCTTAAGGTCACAGAAGATAGTGAAGAAGTTTACGATCCCGAAACCGGTGCATTCATTGGCCATGTACCTGGCCGCATGAAGGGTACCTTGGAGCTAATCAGTTACTTCGGCAAAGACGGAGCGATCGCAGTTGTTCACTCAGGAGCTGGTGTCACCGAGAACGATCGTGTCGAACTATACTAACCACTAGTCTAGGTTTAAATCTCTTAAGTTAGCCTTTTGCAAATTCAATTCGTTCCGAAAAGTAGATTAAGTAATGGAGTAGAAAGTCTATGTTTAATCAAATTACTGTAGCGCAGTTGATGAATAAGAAATGCCATGTGGTTAGTCCTGACGTCACCCTTTGGCAAGCTTGCAATAAACTGAAAACGCTTCACGTAGGTTGTTTAATCGTTGTCGAAAATGGAAACATCATTGGTATGTTTTCCGAAAGAGACATCGCTCATAAGGCCATTCCAATGCGCCTTAATGTGGACACATCGAAGGTTCGTGATGTCATGAGTTTTCCGGTGTTAACAATTAAGCCCGAAACCCTGGCCAATGACGCTCTATTTGTTTCTTCCACTCGTCATTTACGCCATATCCCTGTGGTCGACGATGCGGGAAAGTTAGTAGGCCTTCTAGGAATACGTGATCTCCTATATCAGGCACTGAATCAACTTATCAGTAGTGAAGACTATTTCGATATGAAGAAAAAGGCTGCTAACGAATAACTTTCTTAGTGTCATTTACACTGATGAAAGCCTTCGCCGCGACTCTTCACCTGTTCAACCGATTCTTTGGATTCAACAATACGACAATCAATAATTTGTGTTGTTCCTGATTGGCGAATGCATTCGTCCATGATCTTTTGCAACTTTGCCCGACATTCTTGAATGGCTTTGGTCTGCGCCAATTCTTTATCCTTGTCGTGACCAACGCCATAAACGCGCAAAGACCATGGCTTTTTAAGATGTGTAGTCTGCACTTGCGAAAATGCAGTTTGCGAAGTCAAAAGTAATATCAGGAAGGCGTTCTTCATAATTCTATTCGACTGTTCTTTTCTGTTCTTTGTCCAAAAATGGTTGAAGCGATTGGAGTTGAACCAACG
>CAYPZY010000238.1:0-5125 GCA_964415155.1 uncultured Bdellovibrionales bacterium | reverse complement strand
AGTAATGGGTGTAGCCCAGATAAAATTTTTGACCTGACTCGGGGGAAATTTCATAACCTTTTTGTGATGTACTGTTGTAAGCAAAATAAATTGTGGGGCCACTTCGAAACACAGTACTGGTGGATAATTGCTTTTGGTTATAAAGCCAAATGAACCCACTCGACCAAGCTCGCGACATTCCATACAGCGGCATTGCAAATGAGATTGAGGCTGTTGTGTTTTCTCGAGGTGTGGTCGTTGTCAAAAAATATTCGTTGTACTTGGAGTAAGCCGAAACAATGGGAAGTCGTGTTTGTTGGTTTCGGTAAGTGAAATAAAAACCTGAAGTCGATGTCACGGTGCTATAGGTTGCGAGAGCGGTGTAACCATGTTTCTGAAGGGGATCTGAACCTGAGGTCATTGCTTCTATCAACGCGCCACCAGCTAATGGATAGACAAAAGGCAGCCAATATCTCGGTAAAAGAAATTTATATCCATAGTAATCAGTCACTTCGCCTGTAGCGACAATGTTTTTGTCGATCTCAGCTTCATTAAAATTCTGTGGCTTGGGAATTTCCAAACTGTGATTGACCAGTGAAAGATCGCCCGCACTTCGTTCTTTCGCCTCAAAAATTTTTGCTCCGCGACCTGTCAGTTGCGCTAAAACTAAACGTTGTTTTGTCGGTAAAATATCACCACTGATGATCGCTGTTTTTGTATTTGTGATCGGCCGCGCGGAGGTGAGGTCTTTGTTTGCTAAATACAAATTGGCGACGCCTGATTTTTCGGAAATAAAAATCAGCCCTTTTTTTGTTTTTCGCGGTGAATAGGCAGGAGCGAAGTTAGCGAGTAGACGTGTCGTTTTGTTCGTAGAAAGCCGCAATGAAGTGAGAAGCTCTTCGCCGGTCAGATCTCTTTCCGAAAAAATAACTTCATCTTCATTTAAAAACTCGGGATGGCTTAGGCGATGTTGAACCGGTGGTATATAGATGGCCTTTTTGTTTTCGCCGTTAGCATCCATAGTCCAGAGCTCACTAGCGCCAGCGCCCAGCTTTACAAAAACAATTTTACCGCCATCTATGGAGTAGGCGGGATCTTTCGCGCGAAAGGATTGAGTGAGCCGATTTTCTTTAGAAAGATCATCAATATCCCTCGTAAAAATATCAAAGTAAGTATTGTACCGGTCACTTTCGGCACCCACCTTATCGTAGATAATTTTTTTACTTCCTGGGTGCCAAGAGATTCGTGAAATGCTGTTGGAGCGATCACGGCCCACCATATTCACTTGTGAAAAGTTAAATTTATTTTCGTTGGCTCTTCGCGAAACAAAAACCAGTTCTGAATTCCAGTTGTGGCCTCGAGTGGAATAGACAAGATGTTTACCGTCGGGGCTAACAGCGGGCATGCCGCTCACTAAACCGGCTTGCGGAATTTCCTTCATTGGCACTTTGCCAGCGCTAGAAATTTGTTTCAGCTGCTGTCGAGCTTTTTTCTCAGCGTCGCCAAAAGCTTGTTTTAAGATAGTATCATAATCGCGGTCTAACGCTTCTTTAACAGGTGTATCCACAAACAAGAATGGAATTCGTCGTGAGTAGCGTTGATTCATTTCATAAACAAAGTCATGCCCTTTTTCGGCAATGATTTTTTGCCAGAGGACGCTTCCTAAGAAATAAGGTCTGGAGCCATAGGGATAATCGTAAATTCCACTTTCGTTGGCGCGTGCAATATCTTCTTTATCCAACTTTCGTTCCAGAACCATGGCGCGTAGACTGGCGTCCTGATGATTGGAACGGAGTCTACCCCAATCACTAAAATCACTTTCCATTTTTACAGCAAGGCCCTCAAGGTACCAACGTGGCAAAAGCAGATTTGGACTGAGAATAGTGCCGAATATTTTTCTCAGCGGGTTGAATATGCCGTGCGCGGGTTCAAAGTTTAAGACATGAGCGTATTCATGAAGGATGAGCTCGTATCCCCAATTGCCATAATTGCCGATAGTTTCTGAATTATCGGGCAGAACTGGCCGCGCGATGATCATGGGGTAGGGAATGCGGGTGGCGGAACCATTGGCTTGATCGGAGCTATCATCAATAACTATTAACGTGCGTTCAGGAAATTCTTTGAAAACCGGCTCGAGGTTTTTAAAACTATGTTCAGCGTAATTTGCGTAGAGATTGGCCAGCTGTTGTTGTTTTGCATCATAAATAATAGCAAAATGTGGTGTTGTTAGAATTTTCCAGTCAATGCTGGGATCAATATAGGCAAAACTCAATATTGGCAAAAACCAGCTGATCAAAATTAAGCACAGATTTAGCGGCTTGCCGATCCTTAAACGCATTCTAAAGATTGGATCACTTTGTTGAGGCTACGGCAATTAATTTGAGTGAATTAAATACTTTATTTGACATTGGTTTTTTCCGTGTTGAAAATATAGGGGCGATATTTTTCGACGACAAGGAGAGTTCGATGAGAAAGCTACTGATTGTTTTGTTAGTTGTCCCTTTTTTAGCAGCTTGCCCAAGTAAACCTAAACAAACTGATACAGATGGCGTTGTAACTGGTGCGGATGAAAAAGATGGGCCTGGACAGGCTTTAAATTTCAATCCTCAGGGTAGTGATAGCGGCCAAATCGACGGACTTCACACTATTAATTTTGAATTGGATAAATCAATCATCACAGCTTCTGCAAAAGAACTCTTGCAACAAAATGCTGGCTGGATAAAAAATAATCCAAAAGCCACGATTCAAATTGAAGGTCATTGCGACGAGCGCGGTTCTGTGGAATACAATTTTGCTCTTGGCGAAAGGCGCGCAAAAGCAACTAAGGATTATCTTGTCGGTTTAGGCGTCGAAGCTGGCCGTTTAAATGTCATTAGTTATGGAAAAGAAAAACCGATTGATAAACGTGATACTGAGGAAGCCTTTGTTAAAAACAGACGCGCAAACTTTGTACCACTGCAAAATTAATTTTTTTGCTTTAATAATTTTTCTGTTTCCCATTTTTCTAGGGGGGTGCGCAAGTGAACCTCCCAATGAAGACTACTCACTGGCAACAATTGCTATCGAAGCTGCCAAGGTAGCTGGTGCTCCAAAAGTTTCCATCGGTTATTGGAGTAAAGCACAAGCCTCTTTGAAACAAGGTGAAGAGGAATACGAACAGCGAGAGTTCCCCCAAGCCAAGGCCTCATTTATTAAAGCGCGAAACTTCGCCGAGAAGGCAGAAAATGCAGCTCGAATAAAACGACTGCGTTCAGGAGAGGTATTCTAAATGATTAAAAGAATTTTTCTATTGGGTTTTATTTGTCTCGTCGATTTTGCTTGTAATTTGCAGACGCGTAATCAAATGCAACAAATTGAAGAGAAGAAGGTTATTCAAGATCAAGTAAAAAATTTGCAGGTTAATCGTGCTGATACAGCAGTCAAATTTCAAGAAGTGTCCACGGAGGTCATGCATCTCAATGGCCGCATTGAAACGTTTGAGTCCAAATTAAATAGTTTGGATAAAGGCATGAACGCGAAAGAAAAGCTCTCTGAACAGCACTTTGCGGAAATGAATAACCGGATAAAGACATTAGAGGAAGCCAGTGTTTCATTGAACCAAAAAATCGATTCCATTATCAATGAATTGCAAACCTTGCGTTCTTCGATTGCCACCGCTCATAAGGCAGAAAAAGAAAAGCCGGCCAAGGCAGAAAAGGCTGCCGAGAAATCTTCGGATAAAGGACCTTTTACTTCTGCTGAAGAGGAATACAATAAACAAAATTGGGGCGAGGCAATTTTGCGTTATATGAAATATCGTGAACAAAATCCGAAAGGGAAAAGGTACGCGGAAGCGACCTACAAAATAGGCTACAGCTTTCAACAGTTAGGGAAAGATGCGCAAGCTAAATCATTTTATTTGGAAGTTGTTAACCGCTACCCGAGTAGTCCGCATGCAAAAAAGGCGCAGGCTCAGATAGCTAAAATTGAAAAATGAAATCTATCAAACACGTTCTTGCCATCGAAACCAGTTGCGATGACACATCAATTGCGATTCTTGATGCCAATGGTTTTGTTTTAGCACAGGCTTCTGCCAACCAAGATGAAGAACATAAACTCTATGGTGGCATTGTTCCTGAAATTGCCAGTCGCAATCACACCTTAAAAATTCTTCCGTTGGTGGAAAAAGTTTTATCGCAATCAGGAAAAACCTGGCAAGACGTCAGCGGCATTGCAGTGACAAATCGCCCAGGATTGCTCGGTTCTCTTTTGGTCGGGTTGGTCACGGCTAAAACTTTGTCTTTAGCCTATTCAATTCCTTTTATTGGTATCAATCATTTAGAAGGGCACTTGCTGGCAGGGTTTTTAAAGGACGAGAAGTTTTCGGCGCCATCTGAGTTTTCCTTTCCTTTTTTGGGGCTAGTGGTAAGTGGCGGTCATACGTCGATTTATCTTGCCGAAAAGTTGGGGAACTATAGAGTTTTAGGTCAAACTCTCGATGACGCTGCAGGTGAGGCCTGTGATAAGTTTGCCATAAAAGTGGGATTAGGTTTTCCCGGCGGAGCTAAAGTGGATAAACATGCAAAGCTCGGTGTGAAAAATAAATTTAACTTCCCGCGGGCGATGTTAAACGATGACAGTCTCAATTTTAGTTTTTCGGGTTTAAAGACCTCAGCGATGAACTTATTAATGACTCTTGATGAAAAGCAAAAACAGGAAAGTCTCGATGATCTATGCGCTTCTTTTCAAGAGGCCATCGTCGATGTACTTATTAAAAAGGTTCACTACGCGCAAATAAAAACGGGAATTCGCAATGTCACTATCTCAGGGGGAGTGAGTGCCAACTCGCGACTACGTGAGTGCGCTGAGGAATGGGCAAAACGAAATAATTTATTGGTCGTCATACCACCGCTTCGCTATTGTACCGACAATGCGGCAATGATCGGCTATGCGGGTCTTCAGCATTTGAAAAGTGGCGAGTATTCCTCTCAGGATTTGGGGCCTGCCGCTAAATCGCTGGCGACCGATTTCATTGTGTAGGCTTGGTCGAAAATGAAACGCCCAAAGGCATCGACGGATGAAGTAAAAGCTAAACTCTCGGAGCTTTCGACCAAAGCCAAAAGGTCTCTCGGCCAAAATTTTTTAGTTAATAAAGAAGTCATCAATA
>CAYPZY010000237.1:0-5157 GCA_964415155.1 uncultured Bdellovibrionales bacterium | reverse complement strand
GAGTTGAAGAAATCGATTTTGCAGAAGGCGTTTAGTGGGGAGTTGAGTGAGGGTGAGTTAGCTGAACTAAAAACTGAAAAAGTGAAAATGCAATAATTTTAACGTGGCTGTGCTTCTTCCGTGTCGCAAGAGGCCTGTATAAACAATGAAGGAAGAGAAAGAAAATACCGTCGGCTTTATACCCGCTCATGGTGGTTACCGGAATCTGTTTAGTTATCAGAAAGCGGAAATCATTTATGATGGTACGGTATATTTTACCAATCGTTTTTTTAATAAGTATGACCGTACCATCGGACAAATGGTTCAGGCGGCTCGCAGTGGCAAACAAAATATAGCAGAAGCGAGTATGGCCAGTGCCACGTCTAAGGAAACAGAAATAAAGCTTACCAATGTGGCGCGTGCCAGCCTGGAAGAATTGAAAATAGATTACGAAGATTATTTGCGTACCCATAAACTCCCGGTTTGGGGTAAAGAACATAAACTTGTTGCCCGCCTTCGCGAACTCAACAAAAGCGCCGACCATGCTACGTACGCTACCTTTCAAAAAGCCATTGAGCATGAAAGTCCGGAGATTTGTGCCAATACAATGATTACACTCATTCAAATATGCACCTATCTGCTGAATCAGCAGATAAAACAATTGGAAACCGCATTTGTGAAGGAAGGAGGCTTGCGCGAGCGAATGACAAGAGCCCGAATAGAAGAACGAAACAAGAGGAAATAGCGTGGGACATGGGCGACTTCCTGGGACGCGGTCGCAGTTGTCCCTGAAGTCCCACAAAACGAAGAGAATGGACCTGCAGCGGCAACCAATGCGGACTTCACTTCCCGGCAATGCGAGTCCTTAGATAATTAAACAATAAAAAATGACCACCCATAAAATATCCATACGGTTCTTCGACGATAGGGAGGTGCGCGCCCTGTGGGATGAAGAAAACGCCAAATGGTGGTTTTCTGTATTGGATATTGTGGCGGTGCTTACGGACCAAAGCGACTACTCCAAAACACGTAACTATTGGAAATACCTCAATGCCAAGCTAAAAAATGGATGGGAGTGAAGTGGTTAGTGCCACTACCCAACTGAGGATACTTGCTTCTAACGTAGAACAGCGCTTTTCGGTTAAGTTTGATTATAAAAGAATCAGCAATCCCGGTAGGGGATTTCAGGCTGAAAGCGCAGGCAAACTCCATTTGAATTGCTTTTTGAATTCAGCTCAAAATATCTACAAATTGAAGAAAAGTCGACAAAAGAATTTCATTTTAGAAATAGTGAAGAGTGTGGGTCGCCGGAGCAAGTTAGAAATTGCTTATTTTAGACTTTAGCTTGTTGTAAAGTGAATTAAGCAAGGTTAATATTAAATCTTAAATAGTTGAATATCAGTATTTTAGGAGGAATAAGCAAGTTTTGCTAACTAATAGGCAAGTTAAACATGGAGAAGGCGATTTCTAAAATAAACACAATTATCACAAGAAAGTACCTTGAGGAGCAACCCGAAAATCAATATTTTGAGCGAAAGGGGTTTGGTGGTAAAGAAACTAAACCAACGAAAATCGCCGAAGAGCTGATAGGAATGTTAAATGCAGACGGTGGCGTACTTGCGTTTGGAGTTTCAAATAATGGAGAGTTTCAAGACCTCAAAGCCTTAGGGGAGCAGATTAATAGTTTCCGCACAGTCGTATTTGACTTCATACACCCTGCTTGTAACATTGAATTGGAAGAAGTAGAAATTGATGGCAAGCTAGTTTTTTTATTCCATGTTGAACAAGAGCTTGAGCGTATCTTCTGTAGAAAGGATAATGAACATGTTTTTTTGCGAGTTCAAGATACCAATAGGTTGTTAAGTAGAGATCAAATTAAAAAACTGGAATACGATAAATCAATAAGACGATTTGAAGAGGAAACAATCAAAAGTTTTGACCCAGAGGATCTAGATCAAGATTTGTTAAAAGAATATAAAGAAAAGCTTAACTACAAAGGGAATTCGCTCGATCTGCTTGTTAAACGACATCTGGTAAACAAGATTGATGAGTCCTACAATTTTAAAAACGCATCGATTCTCTTATTTGCAAAAGAGCCAGAGAAATATATTCCATCCGCATCTGTCAGATATATAAGATATGCAGGAAAGGAAGCGCTATCTGGTGTAAGCCATAATGTAATAAAGGATGAGCGATTTGAGGATAATATTCCGAGGTTAATTAACCTTCTCAAGTCGTTTTTAAGAGCGTCGTTTAAAGACTACTATTTTCTAGATATTAGGGAAGGGAAATTTAAGAAAGTGCCAGAATATCCCGAGGAAGCATGGTTAGAAGGAATTGTAAATGCATTGTGTCACCGCTCTTACAATGTGCAAGGTAGTTCAATTTATATAAAACACTTTGATGATCGGTTAGAGATCAGTAATAGTGGGCCATTACCTGCTCAAGTGACAATAGATAATATTAAAACGGAAAGATTCGCAAGGAATCCACGAGTAGCACGAGTGTTAGAGGATTTAGGCTACGTGCGTCAGCTCAATGAAGGAGTTTCACGAATTTATGAGTCAATGGAAAAGTCCATGTTGTCTCTACCGGAATACCACGAGAAAAATGGTAATGTGTACTTGGTGCTAAGAAATAAAATAAGCCAGCACTCAAAAACGATACATGATACGGTTGTAGATAAAATTGAGAATGAGTGGGGTGATTACAATGAGACCCAAAGGAACATACTTGTTTATTTGTTTGCAACGCACCATGCAACACTCAGCGAAATTGTAAGTTATGTTAAAATAAATGAAAATACGGTGAGAGGTTATTTGAATAAATTTATGAAGGAAAAGCTTATAGAAAGGCAAACTAAAAAGCAAAGAGATATAAATGCACTTTATGTATTTAAGAAAAGTTGAAAAGGACATAGTCTTTACAGCTTAAGCAAGTTGATTTTGAGTTTGTAAATCCTTGTAAATCAAAGTCAAAGTTTGGCTAAGTTAGAAATTCATAATATTAAGCAAGAGGTTTAAAATGCTTAGGATTAAACCAAACCTATGAACGAAGCAGAAACCAGAGCAGAACTCATTGACCCAAAGTTAAAGGCGGCGGGTTGGGGTGTTGTGGAAGGCTCAAAGATCCTTCGTGAATACAACATTACCGCAGGTAAAATACAATCCGGTGGCTCCAGGGGTAAACGGGAGGTCGCCGATTATGTATTGATGTACAAAGGCATCAAACTGGCCGTGGTTGAAGCCAAAAGCAATGAGCTGGAAGTAGGTGAGGGTGTGATGCAGGCGAAGAAGTACGCGAATAAACTCCAGCTGGAAACTACCTACAGCACCAACGGGATCGCTATTTACCAGATTTGTATGAAAGCGGGAGAAGAAGGTTTGGTAGCAGACTTTCTTAGTCCTGAACAACTTTGGCAAAAGACATATCCTTCAACAGCTTCGGTTGACACTTCGGACATTGAGCGGAGCCGAAATGCCGAAGTGTGGCGGGAACAATTTGCTAACGTCCCTTTTGAAGATAAAAGCGGCAGCTGGCAATTACGTTACTACCAGGAAATCGCTGTACAACGAGTAGTAGAAGCCATCGCCCAAAACAAAAACCGCATCTTACTTACGCTGGCCACCGGCACTGGAAAAACCGCCATCGCCTTCCAGATCGCCTGGAAACTTTTCCAAACCCGCTGGAACCTCTCTGCTAACGGTAATGACTATACCTCGAGACGTCCAAGGATACTCTTTTTAGCCGATCGCAACATCCTCGCTGATCAGGCCTACAATTCCTTCTCTGCCTTTCCCGAAGACGCCCTGGTTCGTATTAAACCCGATGAAATAAAAAAGCGCGGCAAAGTGCCTACGAACGGAAGTATCTTCTTTACCATCTTTCAAACCTTTATGTCTGGGCCTTCGACAAGCTCAGGCACCGCCATGAAAGAAGCTGATTTTGATGAGATACCATTTACGGAGCTTTCTGGCTTGCATGCTTATGGATATATGTACATTCTTCAATGTGCAGATGGTAGTTTTTATACGGGAAGCACGAGAGAATTGGCGCAGCGTATTGAGCAGCATAAAAAGGGAGAAGGAGCAAATTTTACTTCTAATAATTTGCCAATAAAATTGGTCTATTACGAATCTTTCGACAGAATTGATGAAGCATTCGAAAGAGAAAAGCAAATTCAAAAATGGAGCAGAGCAAAGAAAATAGCGCTCATTAAGGGAGATACTGAAAGACTAAAACAGCTTTCTAAAAACAAATTTGAGCAATCGGTGCCTGAGCTTGTCGAAGGCACTCCATATGTAGGCGAATATCCTTCCGATTACTTCGACTTCATTATAATCGATGAGTGCCATCGCGGGGGAGCTAATGATGAAAGCAACTGGAGAGGTATATTGGAGTATTTTAGTCCGGCTGTACAACTCGGTCTGACCGCCACTCCCAAACGCAATGACAACGTAGATACCTACAAGTATTTTGGCGAACCCGTTTACATCTATTCCTTGAAAGATGGTATCAACGATGGATACCTCACGCCCTTCAAAGTCAAGCGTATCAAAACCACTTTGGACGATTATCGGTACACTTCAGATGATACCATTGTAGAAGGAGAAATAGAAGAAGGGAAACTGTACGAGGAAAAAGACTTCAATCGCACCATCGAAATTGTGGAGCGGGAAAAGAAAAGAGTGCAGGTGTTCCTTGATGAAGCCAATCAGGCCGAGAAAGCCATCATCTTCTGTGCCAATCAGGGGCACGCCGCATTGATCCGTGACCTTGTCAATCAACTGGCCCGCAACAAAGATCCATTCTACTGCGTGCGGGTTACCGCCAACGACGGAGAAGAGGGGGAGCGTTACCTCAGGGAATTTCAGGACAATGAAAAGACATTTCCCACGGTGCTTACCACCTCACAAAAACTTTCCACCGGAGTAGATGCCCGCAATATCCGCAATATCGTACTGCTGCGTCCGGTCAATTCCATGATTGAATTCAAGCAGATTGTCGGTCGGGGCACACGCCTCTTCGATGGCAAGGAGTTCTTTACCATTTACGATTTTGTTGATGCGTACAAACACTTCTCCGATCCGGAATGGGATGGGGAACCGGAATGTCCGGTAATTAAGGATCCTGAGGGTTATCCTGTGGATGATACAGACTCGCCTATGACAAGTTCTG
>CAYPZY010000236.1:0-5166 GCA_964415155.1 uncultured Bdellovibrionales bacterium | reverse complement strand
TTTCAATATTGTTTTGATCGATCCACCGTTTACAGAAGAGTTCGGTGATGAGGTCATGCAAGCTGTGAGTGAATCTACTTTGGTAAATCAGCAGGATTTAGTAGTAGCGATAGAGACTGCAAAAAAGGAATTAATTCGCGATGTCTATGGCCCACTCAGCTTGGACACTCGTCGCAACTACGGTGATAAAAATCTTAGCGTTTTTAGGAGAAAGTAAGTGTTAGCAGTTTATCCCGGCAGCTTTGACCCAGTTACTCATGGCCATATCGATCTCATAGAAAGAGCTAGCAAGATATTTAAAAAAGTTATCGTGCTTGTCGCTAACTCTAGTAAAAAGCAATACACATTTTCATTTGCGGAGCGCAAAAAGCTTTTAGAACAATCTTTGGGAAAAGTGAAAGGCGTAGAAATTCAAGCGCATGATGGAATTACTACAGACTATGTGAAATCTGTAGGTGCCAAAATTATTATTCGCGGGGTGCGATCGGCTTCTGATTTTGATCATGAGATTGTTTTGGCGCAAATGAACAAAAAACTTGCTCCCGATGTGGAAACTTTTATTTTATTTCCTAAAACCGATTTTCAGTTTTTCTCTTCCTCAGCTATTAAGGAAGTGGCGCAGGCCGGAGGAAAGCTCGACGCTTTTGTTCCTAAGCCAGTGGCTAAAGCATTAAAGGAAAAGTTTCATGCTATCAGATAGAATTCGAAATATTAAACCTTCACCCACGCTTACGTTGGCCGCAAAGGCAAAAGCTATGGCCGCAGAAGGAAAAGATGTTATTTCACTAACAGTTGGTGAACCTGATTGGGACACTGTTGCCTCAGCCAAAGCCGCCGGTATTGCCGCGATCAACGCGGGAAAAACCAAGTACATGCCAACAGAAGGTCTGCTCGAGCTTCGCCAACTTATCGCAGCTCAAGCTCTAGAAGAAACCTCCGTCAAATATGAACCGTCGCAAGTGACAACCTCGACGGGAGCTAAATTTATTGTGTTTAGCGCTCTTCAAGCTCTCATTAATCCTGGTGACGAAGTCATTGTTCCTGCTCCTTACTGGGTAAGTTATCCTGACATGATTCAGTTAAGCGAAGGGGTGAGTCGTATCGTAGAGTGCGAACGCGAGACACATTTCAAACTAAATGCTAAACTATTGGCCTCAGCGATTTCTCAAAAGACCAAAGCTATAATTTTAAATTCTCCGAGTAATCCCACAGGTGAGGTTTACAGTGAGAAGGAACTCAAGGAAATCGCACAAGTCTTAGTAAAACATCCGCACGTTTACATTATTACCGATGATATTTACAATAGACTTTATTTCGCAGACAAACTCGCTCCCCATATTTTGAAAGTTGAGCCCACACTTAAAGATCGAACTCTGGTTATCAATGGAGTTTCAAAATCCTATGCGATGACTGGTTGGCGGGTTGGCTGGGCTCTTGGCCCTAAATGGTGGATAGAGGGAATGAACACCTACCAAAGCCAAACGGTGAGTTGCGTTTCGTCGATTTCGCAAATGGCTGCGATCGAGGCGTTAAAAACTGGCGTCAAAGAAATTCCTGTCGCCGTTGAGACTTTGCGGAAACGACGAGATTTGTTGTATGATCTTTTCTCCGAAATTAAAGGTCTTTCGTGCAAAAAGCCCGATGGCGCCTTTTATTTTTGGCTAGATATTCGTCCACTCATGGGAAAATCATGGAATGGCAAAAAAGTAACGGGCTCTCAAGATTTCGTAAAAGTCCTCCTAGAAGATTTTCTCGTGGCCACCGTAGATGGCAAATCATTTGGTCTAGAAGGCTATATGAGAGTGAGCTACGCTCTTAAAGAAGAGCGCTTAAAGGAAGCGGTTAAGCGTATAGGTAAGTTTGTTTCTGAATTAAGCTAGACCTAAGCCCAATTGCGAGCCGTCATTTAACCCGATAAACTGATCAGAGCATCATCAGTAAAGCAGTGTATCTGCTTTTAAGGAGTTGAGTTTTTGGGGATTTGGGGGCTCATACAGATTCTGATAAATGTTGGGTTTGGTCTAACATTGTGGTTGATTTGGGTAAAGTTGAGTCGTCCCGCAAAAGAGGATCCGCGTTTAAGCAAAGGTCTGCAAATTCTCCAAAGCAAAATTTCTGTTCTCGAAGATCTCTCTGATAAGACGGAAATTCAAGTCAACCAACTTTCAGCACTTCTCGATCGCAAATGTCGCGAGCTCAATCACGCTGTGGTGAACAGCGAAAAGCAAGTTCAGATGATTGATCAGTCGATCAAAAAAAGTATGAACGTTGCAAAAATCTTTCAGGATAAAATTCCTCATGATGAAATCATCGATCGCCAACGCACGCAAAAATACGTGCAAGCAGCACGCTTGGCACATCAAGGACAATCCTTTCAAGAGATTGCGCAATCCGTTGATTTACCTCTTGCCGAAATTTCCTTGATCGCCAAAATTAATAAGGATGAAACTGTTTACAAAGATGCGGAACTTCCGGATTGGGTAGAGAAAGAACCTGCAGTAAATAGAATTTCTGATTCTGCTGCTACAACAACGGCAGAAGTAAGCGGTAATTCTTCCCAATATGGGTCAGTAGCTACCGCGGCGGGCGTGTCTGCGAGTAAGTCTGAAGATCGTGAACCTACTTTTGAAATTGACGAGCTAGAGGAAACCGAAGAAATAACTCCACTAGAAAAAGCCAATAACAACGAAATGTTTCAGTTAACCTCTGAAGTGAATGATCTTGAGGACATCGGTAAAAAATTTCGAGAAGCTATGGAAGCGATACCAGAACCTGCCAAGCCAAAATCTCGAGTTCTGGTGAGACCGGCGGTCACCCCCGTGAAATTTCCTCGCATCGAAAAGGACAAACTAGGGAGACCATGAAGTTTCTGATACCAACGCTCACCATCGGCCAGATGGTAAGAGGCCAAGTTCACGAAATTCAATACGATCGTAGTCTCATCATCAATTTTCGCGGCGACCTAGTTCGTGTCATCAACGACACTCACCGCAGTTTCAGCCTCGGCCAGTGGGTCGTTCTTCGCGTCACCGACACCAAACCACTCAAATTCCAACTCTTCATGGGCCGCAAAAGCTTTTTGAACCTATTGAAGGTAGAGGCGTAAGTACCAGGTTCTTTCGTAAGTACCAGGTTCTTTTCTGTACTGGCGTTGCGTTAAGTCCTCTTTCGGCCAAGTTATTCCTTAATTCGCGTTTAAACATTAGTTCTTTGGCCATTTGAATTTGCATGGTCGCGTTTATGCCGCGAAAAAAATATATAAGAAATGACCGTTTTCCCTATCATGTAACAGCTCGATGTATAAATAAAGATTGGTTTCGAATTCCAATTGAGGAAGTTTGGGCAATAACAAGCGACTATCTTTTCTTCATCAACTATACCTACAAGGTGAAAATTCACAGCTTCGTTTTGATGAATAATCATTTCCATTTGGTCATTTCAGCGCCAAATATGAATTTGAGTGAAGCGATGAACTATTTCATGCGTGAAGTGAGTCGGCAAATCACTCGGATCAGTGGCCGCATTAATTCTACGTTTGGATCGAGATTTCACAGATCACTGATACCGAGATATCATCATTACATGAACGTTTACAAATATGTTTATCGAAATCCCATAGAGGCTGGTTTGGCGAGATGTGTGGAACAATACAAGTTCAGCACACTTCACGGGCTACTTGGGCAAAGCAAAATCACAGTCCCGGTTGCCGCTGACACTGTCATCTTTTGTGATGAGGTAGATAGAAATTTGCAATGGCTTAATACAAAACCGCCCAAATTTTTGTGGAATAAAATGAAGACTGGTCTGCGTAAATCGGTGTTTGAATTGTCGGTGGATCAAAGAAGTCGAAAACCTTGTACTTTAGAAGTCGACCTGCTTTAGTTACATTCTAGCTGATCTGAAGCCGTAAAAAGCGATTTATCACAAAGGCTTAACGCAATGCCGGTACAAAAAGGAACCTGGTACTATTTCGCGCTCTCGCGAATAAACTTGGTGAGGTAGTATTTGACCATGTGGTCGCCGGCGACGGGTTGGCCTTGGTAGACCCAGTTGACTTTGCCAAAGGCGCCCCATTGGGATTCGAGAAAGTCTTCTTGAGGAGCAATGCTTTCGGGTTCTTTGCCGGGAGCGAAGAAGGCAGAGCCCATATGCGAATAAGTGATCGCGATACGTCCCGGTTCGCGCATAGAAAAGATTGCTTTGTAACCATTGCGAAACAACATGAAGTCAGCGTGAGTTTTTGAAATACCGTAAACTTTTATACGGCCAAGGGGTGAAGCTTTTAATTGATTGAAGGCAGAGATATATTCGACGAAAGAATCTTTGAGACGCACAAGAAAAGTGGAAGTCTCACGCAGAAGTTCAGCGTCGGGATTGTATCCCGTCGTGAAATCCACCATCCCTGATTCTTCCATTTCTTGTTCGGCGCGAACAAGATCTTTTAACCATCCTAGTTTGTCGCTGATTCCTTCCAAATTAGTCCCTCTATATAAACCTTCCCAAACCTCAGGAGATTTTGTCAAGAGCCAATCAAAAAGGCAGATTTAAAGACATTCCCAAGAAAGGAATTACGCCGCCACCACTGACGTTTTCGTCTGTGCCATAATATAAGCCGAAAAAAAGGTCAAAAGGCAGGTAGTAGAACAAGGTGGAGTCGAGGTGAACTTCAGCACCTAGACCTGTATAAACTTTTTTGGAAGTAGTCGCTACGTAAGTTTCGTTCAAGTAGTCGTAAACGAGGCCTTCCAACGAAATAGCATCAACAAATAATCTAGCATGTAAGCGACGGGCAAAATAAGGAAATGTTCCCCAACCGAAATCCAAGGTACTCATGGGAAAACGATACTCCATATTAATATTGCCAATTTTAGTACCGATAAAAGCTCCAGATGGATAACCACGCATTAAAAAATCACCCGCGACAATAGTTGATTGATAGGTTGCGCCACTAGTGGTCGATCCAACCAAACTATGTCGATTACTGAATCCATAAACTCCTTTGGCATGAGTGTAAAACACGTGGCGATCTGGCAGCCAACCCGACAAATAAGCGCTGTAATCCAAATTGTATTCCTCATAGTCGAGGCGACTGGTGTCTTCTTCTTTTCCTAAGTAATGGGTGTAGCCCAGATAAAATTTTTGACCTGACTCGGGGGAAATTTCATA
>CAYPZY010000235.1:0-5173 GCA_964415155.1 uncultured Bdellovibrionales bacterium | reverse complement strand
AGTCGTCGGCGGAAGGGTTTTCTGGCGATGTCGAAGGTAAAATTGCCAATTTCTCGTCGGACCCAAAACATTTAGGGGTACCCGCAACCATTGCCGTGAAAGGCCAGTTTCCCAAGCAACAGGTTTTTGATTTAGCGGCTCTTATTACTTTGGACTTCACCGGTGATGAACCCACTCAAACGATCAAAGCCACAGTCGGAGCCTTTCCCATTGAGAGTCGCATGCTTTCCAATACGGATGACGTCAAGTTTGGTTTTAAAACCGCAACCGGTTCGACAGACATGGAAGGCAAGCTGGTTGGCAATGTCATCACCATGAACATCAACAATAGTTTTCAAAAACTCGACTATCAAATCGGCGCTGCTAACAAGATTGTTGAAGATATTCTTAAAACTGTCGCTGCTGACACTTCAAAAATCACCCTAAACGCCTCAGTTTCTGGAACTTTACCCACTCCCAATATAGGAATTAATTCAAACCTTGCCGAGGCTATTGGTAATGGTATCAAAAAACAGTTAGATTTAAAAATCAAAGAAGCTCAAGACAAACTCAGAAAATTGGTCGATGATGCTATCTCTAAAGAGCGAGAAAAACTAACGGCACAGTTTGAAACCGTAAAATCGCAAATCTCTGGTCAGATTGATTCCAAAAAAGCAGAATTTGAAAAGCAAAAGCAGCAAGCGGAAGCCAAACTCAATGAATCGAAAAAAGCTGCTGAGAACGACGCAAAAAAACAAATCGAACAAAAAGGTAAAGATCTTATAGAGGGACTCAAAAAGAACATTAAGTTTTAGAAAGAAGGAATCTCATGGAAAACATGATTGAGATGATGAACAGCTGGATACGGCTTTGCTCCGCGGATGGATGCTCTGCCGCTCAACAATTTACGCTTTGTTTCGTAGGCTTTCTACCGATCCTGATCCTGGGATTTTATGGCGCACCTGTTTTACTTTGGACGGCTGTGCTCGGAGTGATGGCCTATCTGTTCGCGCCCCCCTGGCTAATCGCTGTCTTCATCGTCTGGGCTGTCCTTTTTAACATTCCCATCCTTCGCCAATTTTTGATCTCTAGTGTGATCATGACTGTTTTTAAGAAATTGAATTTTATTCCTTCAATCTCAGAAACGGAAAGAACTGCTCTTGAAGCTGGGGTTGTCTGGGCCGAAGGAGAACTTTTTTCTGGCAAACCAAACTTCAAAAAATTAATGGATGAACCTTACCCCTCCCTAACCGAAGAAGAACAACGATTTATCAACGGACCGGTCGATAAACTTTGCTCTATGATTGATGATTGGGAAGTTTGGGAGCGCCGAAAGCTTCCTGACGACGTTTGGAATTTCGTACGCAAAGAAAAATTCCTCGGGATGATTATTCCCAAAGAGTACGGTGGTCTCGGTTTTAGCGCCATGGCACATAGTGAAGTGATCATGAAGCTTTCCACCCGCTCTCTTCCCACCTGTATCACGGTAATGGTTCCAAACTCTTTAGGGCCGGCTGAATTGCTTATTCACTACGGTACAGAAGCACAAAGAAAAAAATATTTACCGAGGCTTGCTTGTGGCGATGATATTCCTTGTTTCGCCCTAACAGAGCCCACGGCAGGAAGTGACGCCGGTGCTATCCAGTCTGAGGGTGTTCTCCTTAAAGGCCCAGACGGAAAACTCCAAATTAAATTAAATTGGAATAAACGCTATATCACCTTGGCGGCGATTTCCACCGTTCTTGGTCTTGCCTTTAAACTTCGTGATCCTGATAATCTTTTGGGAAGAGGCGAAGACCTGGGTATTACTTGCGCGCTCATTCCCTCTAACACTCCTGGCGTTGTGCTCGGTCGTCGCCACGATCCTTTGGGCGTTCCCTTCTACAACTGTCCCACTCAAGGTAAAGATGTCGTTGTTTCCGCTGAAGAAGCTATCATTGGCGGGATCGAAGGTGCTGGTCATGGTTGGAAAATGTTAATGGAATGTTTAGCTGCTGGTCGCGGAATTAGTTTACCCGCTCAAGCCGTCGGGGCGACTAAACTTGCGACTAAAGTCGTTTCTGCTCACACTACAATTCGTAAACAGTTTGGTGTTCCACTTGGAAAATTCGAGGGTATCGAGGAACCTCTAGCACGTATCGGTGGCTACAATTATTTGATGGAAGCCGTTCGTCGCTACACATTAGGCGCCCTTGATAAAGGTATTAAACCACCCGTTATCACCGCAATTGTTAAATACAACACTACTGAACTTGGTCGCAAAGTCATCAACGACGCTATGGATATCGTGGCAGGCAATGGCATCTCTCGTGGACCACGCAATCTACTAGCTAATATCTATGTGGGAACTCCCATCGGTATTACGGTTGAAGGTGCTAACATTCTCACTCGCACACTTATTATCTTCGGCCAAGGAGCTATGCGTGCTCACCCCTATGCGTTCAAAGAAGTTAACTCGGTAGAACGTAACGATCTAAAAGGTTTTGACCGTGCGTTTTGGGGACATATCGGTCACGTCATTCGCAACTTGTTTCGTGCCGTTTTGTTAAGCCTTACTCGCGGATGGTTAGCTAATGGTTTAGGTTATGGACGCGTAGCTAAATATTACCGCCGCTTAAGTTGGGCCTCGGCATCATTTGCAATCATGTCTGACATCGCCATGGGTTCAATGGGTGGATCTCTCAAACTCCGCGAAAAAATCACTGGCCGCTTTGCAGACATACTTTCATGGATGTATATGGCAACCGCGATTCTTCGTCGTTTCAAGGCTGAAGGCTCGCGCAAAGAGGATTTGCCTTTTGTTCATTTCACTTTGAACCACGCACTTTATGAAATGCAAAGAGCCTTTGACGGAATTTTTAATAATATTAAAGTTCCCGGTCTCACTTGGTTTTTTCGTGGCGTTATTAAGCCTTGGTCCAACTTAAACTCACTAGCCGGTGAACCCTATGATTCACACACTCACAAAATAGCGAGTTTAATCCTCTCCGACTCTGATCAGCGCACCCGCTTAACTGAGGGAGTTTATATGCCTAAGGATTTCAATCAGCAGCTAGGCCGACTTGAGCGTGCCTTCCAAACTATAAAACAGGCTGAAAGTGTCGATGGCAAAGTTCGTAAAGCCGTAAAACAAGGTGTGATTGCAAAAGCGCAGGGAAATAAGCTTTACACCTCAGCTCTTGAGAAAAATGTAATTTCCCGAGCCGAGTTTGAAGTTTTAAGCCAAGCTGAACTCTTACGACTTGATGCCGTTCAAGTGGATGACTACTCTCAGGACGAATACGAAAAGCATTCCAGCCGCACTCCAAGAACCTCTGAAGCACACGCTTAGAGCTCTTTATTTTGGTTTTTTTGCAGGCCCGATTTCGCGGCCTGCAACGAGATCCTCAAAATAACCAATCGCCTCAGGCGTCGCCCAATCGTCAATACCAACAACCTTGCGAATCAGCTTAAAATCCTTACCAACCAAATAGCTTTCGGGAAGTACTTTCGTACCAAACTGGTTAGCAATCTTAAATTCCTTATCCCACAAGATTTCCATATTCGGCTTATGACCGCCCATCGATTTTAGAAAGGTTTCGATGTCCTTAGCTTCATAGTCATGAGAGACAGCAATCAGCACCACATCGCCATTAAATTTTTCAATTAGCTTTACCATCGATGGAAATTCCCGAACACAGGGGTCACACCATGAAGCCCAAAAGTTAATAATAAGAATTTTGCCCTTAAACTTACTGAGCTGAAATGGCTGGCCACCGACGTATTGACTGGTAAAGTCGGGAACTCCTTCTGCTTCCATTTTATCGATGAGATTGATTTCCTGACCAACCCCTTCAGAAAAGTTGGTTCTATCTTTGATTTCTCGAACTAAAAACACCCCAGCTATTGCTAGGACCAGAACGGTTAAACTAGCAGTGAGGTGTTTGCTCATTTAAATTAAGCGTTTAATTCTCGAGATACGCGACGAGCTTTTGCTTGAATTTTTCTCAAATTCTTTTTGTGAGCTTCTTTTGAAACTGGAGAAACTTTTGGTTCTTTAGCTTCCTTAGTTTCTTTTTTGCCTTTAGCGCCTTCTTTTGACTCTGCCTTTTTGTAATCGACAAACTCAATAAAAGCCATTTCTGCTAAATCACCAGGTCGTTTACCCAATTTAACAATACGAGTATAACCGCCGGGTCGTTTGCTGAAACGCTTAGAAAGATCAGTCATGATTTTTTCAACAGTTCCAATGTTGGGAAAACGCGAAAGCAAAATACGACGAACATGAAGTGAGTTGTCTTTACCTTTAGTAATAGCTTTCTCGACGTGACGACGAAGCTCCTTGGCCTTTTCCACTGTCGTACGGATACGTTCTTTATCAACAAGAGAAACAACTAGATTTCTGATTAGTGCTTCTCTGTGTCCGCGCCTTCTACCAAAAGCTTTATAATGTACTCTATGTCTCATAACTCACTCCACTAAAATTAGGCGTTATTTGGCTGTCCGTTGGTTGGCACTGTATGGCTTTGAAAATAAGCTTGCGGGTTATTTGGATCCCAGCCTGCTGGTGGCCAACCATCGATTTTCATTCCTAAGCCTAGGCCCATCTCCGACAAGATTTCTTTGATCTCGTTAAGAGACTTGCGACCAAAATTTTTAGTTTTAAGCATTTCAGCTTCTGACTTAGAAACTAACTCACCAATGAAACGAATATTTGCATTTTTTAAACAATTAGCACTACGAACAGAAAGTTCCAAATCGTCCACAGATCTAAAAAGATTGTCATTTAGAACTGGAGATTTCTTAGCAACCTCTTCTTCTTTTGGTTCCATTGATTCGTCAAAGTTCAAGAAAACTTGTAATTGTTCTTTGAGAATTTTTGAACCAAGCGCAATTGACTCTTCTGGCTTTAAAGAACCATCAGTCCAGACTTCGATAGTTAAAGAATCGTAGTCGGTTCTTTGACCCACGCGGGCGTTTGATACATTGTAATTCACACGACGAATGGGGCTGTAAAGGCTGTCGATCGCTACGAAACCAACTGGTAAATCTTTTCGCTGTTCATCACCAGCAACGAAGCCACGACCATAAGAAATCATTAATTCTGCATTGAACTTACCATTAGAACCAATTGTGCAGATATGTTGTTCTGGATTTAAAATTTCGATGTTGTCACTCAATTGAATATCAGCCGCTGTGACAGGACCCGGACCCT
>CAYPZY010000234.1:0-5198 GCA_964415155.1 uncultured Bdellovibrionales bacterium | reverse complement strand
GGTGAACATATCATTCATTTTTTTGGCGATTTCTTTTTCAAAACCCAATCCTTGTTGAATTAGATTTTTTACCTCTACTGAAAGGCTAGAGATTCTTTCAGAAAGACTCTTGGTCAAAAAGCCAAGATTTTTATTCTTGTCAGCCTCTACAGCTTTCTCCCAGACATTAATGAGCTCTTTTTCCATCTGGGTTTGCTCTACAGCAACAACTTCTTGGGACTCGGGGGTTTCGGTTTGTTTTTTCATTACGCTTCTCCTTGTTTACTTTGGCCGCCGCCTTTAACACTTCCATTTGGACCATCCATTTGGCTTGTGTACGTAAAACCATCGTCCCATGTTTTGTTTTAAAATCTGGATGTGTGGGGAATTTTGGGGTCAGTGAAAAACTCTGTAAAACTCGGGGGCAGAAAATGGAAGAGCCGACACTTTGGTCGGCTCTTTCTAAGAACACACATTGGCAAATAATCTATTTTTGATTCAAATGCCTAATTAGGCGATCCCTATTCTTCGATGCTTTTTTTGCTAAGTGATGGAAACCAAATTTCAGTGCAATCTGGTGTACCATATGGTGACCTTCAGTTGAGAGAAGCTTCCAACTCCTATCATCTTCAGTTATTCCAACAATCTTATTTTCACCTTGCATCAGTTCAAGGTCATAGTCACTGAACTTCAAATACAAAGCTGGCTTCTTCTTAATCTCAATTTCAAAATCCAAGTCACTTTGAAATGTCTCCTTAATAATCGAAAAAATTGCTAAAAAGAGGATCTCTTCATAGGTTAAGTACAAGTATGTTAATTCCCGAATAAATTCTACGCCATTTTTCAAAACAAACTCTTCAAAATCAGGAATAACTATTCCTTGCACCTTTTCGTGCCTCTCAATTGCTTTAGTTATCATTTTATCTGCACGTTCAAGTAGAGTCATTTTTTACCTCATATCTGAGTCGCCACTCATTTTTCTGTCCACACCATTGTGGTCAGGCGTAGGTTCAGTTTCTCACTTAAGGGATGAATTTTTTCTTTTGTGGAGTATTTTGCGGTTTTGAAAATACTCTTAGTAGCTCAAGCTTCAAGTCCAATTGCCAACAATGATATTCTGTAAACATCATCACCAAAGAGTCGGAATAGTTCATTGATCGAATGATTTAGTTTTTTTGCCTCGGCCTTGGAGAATGTTGGTTTAAGTGTGGTTCGATTAATGTATTCTTCAGCTCGTGTATCCGGGTGAAAATTTAAGTTCATTTCTTTGATCAGACTCTCAATCCAAGCTTGGGCAAGTCTTGGGTCGTTTCCGCCAGTATAGGTAAGTACTCTTTTTTTCATTTTTAGTCTCATTTCTGAGTCGCCACTCAAAGTCATGATCGCTTTATTGCGAACCATACGTGGCATCAGTTTCTCACAAAAGAAAGTGAGTCTGGGGTGCAGGGAGGATTTTGAAAGTCGCTAAATCCTCCCTATATACAAGACACTACGAAATTTTGGTCAGATATAACTGAATTTGCTCGATGCGAATTTGTGCCTGGAGGCGAACAATTCTATGCATTTTTTCCTCAGCAACTACTGCAATTAGTTGGTGAATGTGCAGGGCAAATTTAAGCCAGCATACATCATGACTATCACTCGGATCAGGATTTATCTGACCAGTCTCCATGTCCATAGGTCCGGGAGTCATGTCCTCGTTATATGGATAGATATTGCCATCAAGTTGCCGTTGTTCAATAGTAGCTTTCCTCATATGTTTTGGCACCAACTCAGACAACTCCTGATAGACCAAAAACCAAAATAGATCCTGGTAAGATAAATTGTGAAGAAGAAATGTGAGTTTACTTACTGATGGATCTCTAAGAAATTTATTTACTTTTCTTTCTGATATCGAGTGTTTTCTGCAGAATTTTTTTACTCCCTTATTAAATAACTTCTCCGCATTTTTCCAGAATTGATTTTTCATAAATTTCACCTCATAGAGTCGCCACTCAGTTTTGATTGATGAAATTATCAACCAGCGTGACTTCAGTATGAGGTAGGCGTTTGAATTTTATGGGTCTGTGGCGATTTTAAGAATGACTTGGATTCTCCACGCAAACAGTGAAGAAGTTTAAGTTACAGGCGCCTGTAAGTGGTTGTTTCTATTTGAGATGCTCTTCGACATATTGAAATGGCAGCAAAAAATCCGCATCTTCAGCATGCTCATAGATATGGTCATAAAACGCCTCATCGACTAACTTCCTTTTATGAGCCACGTCAGCAAGGGGCGATAAACCTTTACTGTCTCGGACACGATCTCTTATAATCCCAGAGGTAAACTTAACCCCAGCAAGCCGCGATCCAAATTCAAAATTCAATTTATTTGCAATGAGCGAATATACTCCCACTTCCTCATTGTTTTCAGCACGCTCTTTTTTTCTGTCAAAGAAGGGGCTTAGGAGCGAATAGTACAAAACGCTGTAGTACCTAAAAAAATCAAATTTAATGGGATCAACGTGGATGTCTCCATCTTTAGTTATTTTAACAAATCCGCGAAGGGGCCTGTTGTTTATCGAGATTTTTTTCTCAGCTTTCTTAAGAGCCTTGGCTCTTAGTGCTTCAATTTCGCTTTCAAAATCAACAAGCGTCACTTCAGATCGGTTCTTTAATGACATTTCACGAGCCAAGAGTTTTAATTCATCAATTCGTTTGATTTCGCCTTTAAGGCCAACACCCACTCGTCTAATGACTTCTTTTTTTTCAAAAGATAAATTATTTAAAGCGTATGTGTCCTTAAAGTCATTTTCCGAAACCAGAGACTCGATGAGTTTCACTTTTCTATTGGGCGGTAGCCCAACAAGTTTATCAAAATCGGATTCCTCGTTTTCATAGACGAAACCAGTTTCATTTTTTGGATAAATCATTAGTTGGCGAAATAGAAATTCAAAAATCACATAGGTTCGATAGTCAATTTTGTATCTGCCATAGAGGGTTTCGAGCCATTTTTCAGCCGGGCCATGATTTGCACTCCACTTAACAGTCCAGTTGATATTTTTGGAGCCGCTCTCGCGGAGATCACTTTTGGTTTTTAATAGTGATTCATAGCGCTCAATTCGCTCATCTCGCGTATTTTTTGGTTCTCTTTCGTATTCGATGACCTTGCTGCTCATATATTGAAATTATTCAACGAATATCAAAACTTGTCGAGTGCTATGAGTTTTCGAGCAAACCCAAAAAACGCCACAGACTTAGATATTTTCTAGCATTCTATAGAATCGAACTAAGGTTTAAGGTGATTGGCACTTTGGACCTAGGTTCGGGGACATCCTCTTAAAAAATCCCTGAGGAAGTTTTTGTATTATGAAAAACCCTACAACAGGTCAGGTCCAGCCCGAGGTCAGCAAAGTGGACCAAGAGGCCCCACATTCTAAACCCCGAGTCTATAAAACACCCGACGGCGTAGAATTTGAAATAACTCAAGAGGAATTCGAGCAAGTGGTGGCCATTTTTGATGTTTTAAGGCGATGGCGGGATGAAAAAGCAACCCAACCAGATGTCGAACCAGAAGGTTCGACTTCGCAAGAGTCCAAAGATCCGGTAATAACCAGAAAGGCAGGATAGTATGAAAAACGAAGTCAAATACATAAACAAGAAGGCCATCGCAATTTTGCGAGTCAGTAGCATGAAGCAAGAAGATGGGTTCTCGCATGCTGTTCAGCAAAAGTATGCTCAGGATTATTGTGATCGAGACTGCAACAATCAAAAACTTGATCTCGTTCAAGTTTTTACAATCACTGAGAGTGCAAAGGATTCGTCAGCCAGAAAGAAGTATTCTGAAGCGATCAACTATGCTGTGAAAAATAAGATCGGCAATGTGATTTTTTATATGCAAGATCGCGAGACCAGAAATCTCACCGATCTTGAAGAAAATGAAAAGCGAGTCATGAATGGTGATTTTATCATCCATTTTTCCCATGACCGCAAATGTCTACACAAGGATAGCCCCGAGTCTGAATATTTAACGAGAGCTTTTTCTGGCATCATGGCAAGAAACTATGTGCGGATTTTAGCTAGCCGCATTTCTGATGGCATGAAACAAAAAGCCGAGCAAGGTTGGTGGCCAAGCAATCATCCACCGCTTGGATATGTAACAAAAAGAGAAATTGATCCTGCAACTGGTCAGTTTAAAAAACGAGGGACCACGATTGCTCTTGATCCAAATCTAAATAACCGAGCCATTGTGCTTAAAGAATTTGAACTTCGGGCCAAGGGGTATTCACTAGAGGCCATCAGAAAAGCAATCAGAGATTCTGGCTTGCTTACAGCCAAGCAAGCTCTAAAATATAATATCGCAACCATTGATGGTCGATTGAAAAATCCATTTTATAAAGGTCAATTCTGCTGGCAAGGCGAGCTTTACAAAGGCAAGCACGATCTATTTGTTCCAATGGCTTTGATCATTGAGGTGGAAAAAATGTCTGGCAAAAAAGCATCGGCTATTGTGCGAGAAGAATCAGAGCATACTCTGCTAATGGGTGGATGGCTTAAGTGTTCATGTGGATGCAATATAGTCTATGACCCCAAGACCAAGAAAATCTTAAAAACAGGTGAAACGAAAACCTACCACTATGCTCATTGCACTGATGGTAAAGAAGTCCACAAAACTCAAAAAGGGCTCATCACAACCACCGATAAAATTTGGGGTCAACTGGGTTCAGTGATTGATAAAATTTCAATTTCTGAAGAATTCGCAAATGACATCTCTGAGGCTTTAAACAAGCTCAATTCAAAAACAAAAAGGGTGATTCACCTTCAGCAGGCAGAGCTTAGTGATAAATGCAAAGAGCTTGAAACCCAAGAAGACCAATTGACCGATTTATTGCTGAATCAAACCATTGATAAACAAGCCTATGATCGTCAATTGGTTCGCATTCGTGGCAACCGCGAGAGCCTATTGCTGCAACTAGAGCAGCTTCGCTTGAGCTTACAGGACACTTTCATGGAAAGTGTGAAATCCATTCTCGAACTGGCTACCTCAGCGAAATCTTTATGGAATACGAGATCAGCTCAAGATCGCAAAGATTTCCTGAATTCGATACTCTCGAACCCGATTTTAGATGGGGTAACTGTGCGATATGAGTTGAAAAAGCCCTTTGCGGTTTTGGTCAAAATGTCTGAAAAAGAAGATTGGTGCCCGGAGCCAGACTTGAACTGGCACGGCCCATTGCTGGAGC
>CAYPZY010000233.1:0-5202 GCA_964415155.1 uncultured Bdellovibrionales bacterium | reverse complement strand
CTGTGACTTCTCCCGGAGAAGTGGAAAACTCGTCTAAGAACCCAAACTATATTCCGGCAGAGCTAGAAAGAAGAGTTTTTCAAAACTACCAGGGATGTCAGTACATCATGAAAGACCACACTTTTTGCCAATCCACTCACCAACTGCAGGTCAATCACATCATACCGATTTGGGCAGGTGGAGAGACGTTGGAAGAAAACCTAAACCTCATGTGTGCAAGACATAATAGATTTATCTATCAAAAACAGAAACGGGCGCTGTGAAACCCACTACACCTGAGCATTAAAACCAAAACCAAAAAACCAAAAAACCATAAAGGCAAAAAAGCACTCTAAACCAATGGCACACTTCTCGCTAAGTTAAACCCATAATGCATACGATACTCGCGATCAGGAAAATCATGAAAATATTGCTAACAGCTCTTACATTTTTTGTCGTAGTAAGCGGCAAGATTGTGAAGGCGCAGTCTCGCATTACCGGTGGCGTTTATATTATCGGTGAAATTCCGTCAGAATATTCTTTAAGGATCACCCCCGAAACCGCTGCAACCCAGCTCGCCATTCAAAAAGGCGAAACCGAAACGAAAGTAGCTTCAGTCATCGAGTCTGTAAATTCTCCGTCAGGTTATAGTATTTTAATTTCCACTCAAAATGGCGGGATGCTGGTTAATGACACTAATACAAAAGGCGCCATCCCATATCAGCTTTCTTACGATGGTTTACCGGCAACACAACCCTCGACTTCGGCAAAACCTGTCAAAGTTGTCTCAGCTCTTCCTGACCCGATAATTCACGAAAGCCAAATCCGTATTACTTTTCGGGGGCAAGCTAATGCCCCAGTTGGTACTTACGGAGATACTATCTTTTTGCAGATTTCAGCACCTTAGTAGGGTTGTTAATAAACCATCGCTCAAGATATAATTTAAAAATGCCAACTATTTTTAAGGTCCTTACTTTTTTGACGCCGTTGATATCTATTACATCCAATATCGCTTTATCTTGCACGGATCTGAAAGTGACCACTTCTGGAAGTATTAATCTCTCTGATTCAGCTATACCGAGATCGTTAACCATCACCGCTGAAAAAAATGGACCTCCTTGCGATTTTTTTATTACTATTTCGGCGGGTAATGCGGGAAATTACGAGCGCAAACTCGTCAGTGGATCACACAATATTTCATACAATATTTTTCGTGATGCTAACGCGAGCCAAGTCATCAAAGACATTCCTGAGGCTAATCAAAGTGAAGTGCTGGAAGGAAAATTTTTGGCAACGGGAGCCGAGTCGAAAACGTTTACGGTGACGGCAAAAACCAGTGTACCCCAATATAAACCCACCGGAATTTACAATGATACTGTGAATATAAAAATTTATAAAGGTGCCTATTCTTCTTCTGCAGCAGTGGAAAATACCTTAAGTGGAATTCATCTTGTTTACAATCAACCCGTCATCCAAGCTTTATCTATTGTCGATTCAGGAAGTGCCTTTCAGCCCGGAGATACGAAACAGTTCATTTCTTTTATGCCACTTAAAGAAGGGGCTACACAGAATTTTGATTTACTGATTCGATCCAACAGTAGCTATACGATTAGAGTGGAATCACAAAACGACGGTCGTCTCAAACATGATAAACAGGAACGTTTCGTCAAATATAGTCTTGAATTAAACGGCCGGCCGCTGACGTTAGACAGTAAAACTCAGGCATTGGGGAAATTGGGTAGCAACTACAATTTTGAACAAGGCGATCGTTATCCGCTGAGTGTGAAGATCGGTGCCACGAAAGGCGCTCTCGCTGGCAAGTACAGCGACTATATCACTTTCACTGTTGAAGCTAATTAGTATTTTATGACTCCGAGATCATGAGGTCCCATTTTTTCGGGAACTTGGAATTTGTACTTTGTTGATTGATCATCGAGTTGCAATTCATATTCTCCAGGCGCAACGCTTTCAGCATAGAATTCGCCGGTCTTGTTAGTGAAGAATTCAATTGCCTTTTTATCGCCACCAGCTAGAGGTGTTAGAATGCCCGTCTTAAGAGACCATGGAGGACTTTTTGGATTGCGCGGTACAAGACGCCCTGAAAGCATGACTGCCAAATTGCCGGCTACGGTTATTCCAACACCACTTTTATATGTTGGGCGTACGCGAAATGTATTTTGCGAAAAGAGCGAGCTAGCCAACGGATCAGGTGTCTGCAAATAGAGAGTGTCGGCATAATAGCTCTGCATATCGGGAATAATTGCTGGTCCCCATTTGTCGGCAATGGCGCGCGGATTTTTGCTGGTGGGATTCACTTCGACGTAATGATCTTTCAATGCACCAGTTGGTTTCACCAGGGCGAAAGCTTCGGCAACAGGCCGAGTGAAGCCGATTCCATTTTTAGTATAAGCAAGAGAAGTACTAGCAGCGAGACGCGTGAGGTTTCGATTTGGCAGCACCTCATCTTTGTCTGTTTGATGACGCTGTTCCATTTCGAGGATGCCACGATACCCGATGTATCCTAACCCAGCTTGATATGTTCTTGTTGTTGGATTTTCATTGTAAAGCGCATGCGCGATGTTGCGGCCGACATCGCGTCCTGGATTGTGTGACCACAAGAGTTGGGAAGTATTAAACTGGGTATCATGGCTGGCAAAAAATGAATTGTTAAAGCTTCCGTCAATCCATTGCAGAGTAACGAAGAGTCGGCGATCACCGTTGCTATTTACGGGATCACGGAACTCCGAGTATTGAAGTGACCCATCCATGTTGTGGGTGAAACGTTTGGTTAACAGCGCAAAGTAGGTACGTCTGTCACCAAGTGAGTCACGATGAAATTCATAAGTTCCACCGAGAGACATCGAAAGACTATCGCTTAAATATTTTGTCCATCCTAATTGAGCGGACCGATCAAAAATATTATTTGGATTAGTAATTCCTAGAGCTCCATAGTTTTGATTCATTTGGGTGATTTGTAATCGGAAAATCGATCGGTAATCAGAAATTGTACGGTAACGAAAGGCATAAGCGTTACCAGTACCGTTGAGTTCGCTATTGCTTTGCGCCCAATTTAAACCGAATAAACCATAGGGTGTTCCGTAATAGATTCTCGCTCCGTAAACTTTCTGAAAATCGTCGCCTTGGCCATTGGCGCCGATGGTTATATTTTTTGTTAATCCGTATTGGTGAAAAAAGCTTGCGGCATTGTCGCCGTATTCAAAATTACCACCGTCGAGGGTCTTTTTACGGCCATAGGCATAAGCAAAGCGATGCAAACTGCGATCTAATAATTCAAAATCGGTAATGAAAGGAAAAATCAACGTCTGGGTTTTACCAAACTGATCCGTGACCAGCAATTTGACTTCGTTGGCGCCTTGCTGAATTGGTAGATTGCGAATGTTGTGACGACCGGCTGGCAAGTAAAGAGTTTGCATGAAGCGGCCGTTGATAAACACTTCGACACGAGACGGGGTGTCTAAAAAAAATTCGGTTTCACTTTGTGGGAATGGAACTAGAAACGGATCAATAGAATATTCTTTAAAAACTAGAACGCCCCCGAGACTGACGCTGTTTTGAAACATATCGAGAGGAAACTCGAAATCACCGACCATCCAACGCATAGCTTTGGGTTCGTAATCCTTGATAAGGCGAAAATTTCCGCGCATCCATGGATAATCAGCATGTTCAGTGTAGGTTCCTCTCATGTCGAGGGCGACGCCGCCGAAATTAAAAACTTGCTCGACACGTCCAAGTGTTGGATCCGAAAAATTTGCATCCTTTTTACCCGTGAGCTGATCACTATCAAAGAGGCGGCTCATGTAAAGATTCGTGTAACCACTGAACCAACTTGGACCGATATATTCTTTGGCGGGAAGGTTGACGTAGAAATCCAAATCTTGCTGTTTGCGCAGATTCGCAGGAATGGAAAGTTTGATAGAAAGATCTGCCGGCGTAAAGGATGCGGTGAGGCCTAGAGCTCTTAACTCTTTTATTCTAATAAGTCCTGTTCCGCGAACGTAGGATCTTGCCTTCTCCAATACTGCTTCATTGGCGTCCCATACCATGAGTTCAATTAACTTTGGCCCGTCTGCGGCAACGTCTTCTTCGGGCCCTTCAAAATCTGTGACTTGAACTTGACCCTTTTCGATTTCATTAATGAAAACTGGTGCAGTAATCAGTTGTGTTTTGCTGGGAGACGCGAGTTCCTGAGAAGGCGCCGCCGATGTCGATTCTGTTGCTCCTGCTGTCACAGGTACCGTCGGGGAGGCTGAAGTTGGTCCTTCAGATTTTGCCGTCGGTGAAGTTGTCGTCGAAACGATATCCTTTCCCCAAAGGGAAAATGTAAGTAGGATTATCGATAAAACACTAATCGGCATTGGCGCGGACCTGATTTAATTTTTGCTCATCTAAACCATCGGGCCATGGGCAATCAAAATCAAAACTTGCCTCTGCTAAAATGTTGCGACCAATAATCTCTTTGCTGTCGACGGATAACGGTTTTCCAGCAAGTGAAAAATTAATTTTGCCAATTACCAAATGTTTATTCCCGAGATTCTTTAGTGTCCCCTTAAGACGATCCTTTTCCTTAACGATCTTTTCTATGACAATGTTGGGTTTCGCCTCAGCTGGTGTAATGTAAACGGAAGCCACATATTTCAAGAGAAAATCGATGTTTACTTTTTTTTCCTTTGTGTCCTTTTTTCTAAAGTTCACTGGCAATTGCTCGGCAATTAACCGATAAGAGAGTTCGCTTGTAACGTCAGCTTTTCCTTGCCAGACAACGCGAACTGCAATTTTCTTAGAGGGTTGCAGCTTAACCTGTTTTGGGAAAATAAGAAACTCGTTGGTTTCTTGGCGTGCTTCTTCACCTTTGTTGTTGATAGTTCTTTTGTAGGCCTTTAATTCGACGGCAATGTCTTTTGCGTATTTGTTTTCTACTTGAAAAGTTTTGGAGGCGTTCGTTCCTTGGCTTTCAAACTCGACCTCCATAGGAGTGAGTTCTAAGGCAACCGCAGCATCAAGAAAAAGAGCTAATAATAAAGACAGCATGAAGTTAAAATTTTAACTTCATCTCCTCGTGTTGGGTAGTGTACGAATGTCCAGGCTATTTAGTCGACCATATTAAATTGAATTTTCACAGTTTCCTTTTGCAGCCATCCACTTGCGGTTTGAACATAAATGATGGCCTGCAAAGTGTGAATTCCCAGAGTGGGATTCCAGTCT
>CAYPZY010000232.1:0-5230 GCA_964415155.1 uncultured Bdellovibrionales bacterium | reverse complement strand
CTAGATAATTTTGTCTCTCCGGCGGCACGATATATTGCTGATCGTAGTTGCGAATTTTTGATTTATAATTTTCAGTTAATTCCCAACGTGATTTATCTTTTGCATTGAGGACGTCACATAACCTAAAAAACAACTGATTCAGCCCCGAATCATTGAACTGCGACGCTTGCGTCAAAAACACGGGCAAATTTTCTTGTAACTTGAGATCAAATATTTTTCGCGAACGCGCGTACTGCTTTTTTACATCACGAAGGGCATCCTTGGACCCGCGATGATCGGCTTTGTTGATAGCAACCAGGTCAGCGTAGTCAATCATATCAATTTTTTCCAACTGGCTCTGAGCACCAAACTCAGATGTCATAACGTATAGACTAACATCACTCATTTCGGTGATGGCCATACTTGATTGACCAATACCAGAAGTTTCAACAATGACTAAATCAAAAGCCAGCTTTTTAAAAAACGAAACAACATCAGGAATTGAGCGGGCTAACTCATTACCAGAGCCACGCGAAGCCAGCGAGCGCATGTAGACACCTTCTCGCGACAGTGAATTCATGCGAATGCGGTCGCCCAAAAGGGCCCCACCCGTTTTCTTTTTTGAGGGATCAACACAACAAACGGCAATGCGGATATCTGTCCATGCGTTCAAGAATCTTTGCAATAGCTCATCAACCAAGCTTGATTTACCGGCGCCGCCTGTTCCCGTGACACCAAGAACCAAAGGTGCCACCCCTTTTAAAGGAAATTCCTTATGCAATGATGTTAACAAAGGGTGATTTGGTTTCTGTTGTTCGATGGCCGTGGTCGCCAAACCAAGTTCACGCATCGGAATAGCTGTCTTCCCTTTTCCCGAAGAGGCCACCTCAAGGATGTTAAAATCGCACTCACGCATGATAAGCTCGATCATCCCCTCAAGCCCAAGTTTTCTACCATCATCAGGATGGAAAATTTTGGTGATACCGTAATTTTCAAGTTCGCGCTTTTCATCATGAATAATAACGCCACCACCACCGCCAAAGATTTTGACATAAGGAGCGCCATTCTCCGCCAACATGTCCTTCATGTACTTGAAGTACTCCATGTGGCCACCTTGGTAGGAACTCACACAAATTCCTTGCACACCTTCTTGCAGGGCCGCTTCGACAACATCCTTCACTGACCGATTATGACCCAGGTGAATCACCTCGGCACCAGCATCCTGTAAAATGCGACGAATGATATTAATGCTGGCATCATGGCCGTCAAAGAGACTTGCGGCCGTTACCATGCGAATAGTGTTTTTGGGAGTGTAGGCCAAATTATTCCTCTTTTATTTTCCTAAAAATTTCGCGGGTCGCTTTTCAATGAAAGCCGTTATTCCCTCGAGATGATCTTCGCTGTTAAAGAGAAAGGAAAATTCATTGGCTTCCATTTTTAAGCCCTCCGCCAATGGCTTCTCGGTTCCCTCGTTAATTGTTTTCTTGGCGCGTTGTAAGGCAACAGGGCCACGCGAAGAAATAGTTTCGGCAAGCTTCATCACTTCTGCTAACAACGTCTCAGGAGACAAAACTCTTTGCACCAAACCAAATTCATATGCAGTTTTTGCATCATAAAATTGGCCAGAAAAAGTCATCTCGCGAGCACGCCCCAAACCTACCCAGCGAGTAAGGCGTTGCGTACCACCGTAACCAGGCATGATACCTAAACTCACTTCTGGCAAACCAAATTTTGCTTTATCGCTCGCCCATATCATATCACAAGCTAAAGCAACTTCTAAACCACCGCCCAGGGCAAAACCATTGACAGCGGCGATAACTGGAATCGGCAGAGCTTCTAATCGTGAAAGTGTTCTTTGACCGTTTTGGGCAAAAAGCCGTGCTTGCGCGTGATCAAGACCTTTAAATTCCTTAATATCTGCACCGGCGATAAAAGCTTTATCACCGCTACCCGTGATGACCAAGCAACGAATTGTTTTATTTTTTTCAAGCTCTTCTAAAAACTGATTAAACTCAGTGATCGTTTCATGGTTGAGGGCATTCATCGCTTGCGGGCGATTAAATTTAAGAACCCCCAAAGAGTTATTTTCTTCGAATAGTAAATTTTTAAACATCAGCATTCCCCACTAGTTGTATTTATAAAAGCCTCGTCCCGCTTTTTTACCCAGCCAGCCAGCTTCTACGTATTTTACGAGAAGTGGACTTGGACGATACTTAGGATCACCAAAACCATCATACAGAACATTTAAAATGGCAAGACAGGTGTCGAGCCCAATAAAATCGGCAAGAGTTAGTGGCCCCATCGGCTGATTGGTTCCAAGCTTCATGGCATTGTCAATATCTTCGACAGAACCAACACCTTCGTGCAAACTAAAGACAGCTTCGTTAATCATCGGCATCAAGATGCGATTGACCATGAAACCAGGCATGTCTTTAGAAACCACCAATGTCTTGTCCAATTTTTTGGTTAGCTCCGCGATGATGGAAAACGTTTCATCCGATGTTTGTAGACCTCGAATACCTTCCACTAACTTCATTATGGGAACGGGGTTCATGAAATGCGTTCCAGCAACCCGTTCAGGTCGCTTGGTAGCAGCGGCTATTTTAGTGATAGATATCGACGATGTGTTAGACGTGAGAATTGCTTCTTTTGCGGTGATCTCATCCAGCTTTTTAAATATTTCAAGTTTAAGATTCAAGTTTTCCGAAACAGCTTCAACCACGAAATCGCAACTCTTAAAATCCTCCAGTCGCTCACCGGTCGAAATTTTCTCCAAGAGATTTTTTTTCTGTTCTTCTGTCATCATGGATTTTTTAATTAAGCGGTCGCAGCTTCCACTAATACCGGCCAATGCCGTTTTCAACATCGCTGACGAGATATCTACTAATTTGACTTGAAAATTTTTTGCTGCGAAGACTTGCGCGATTCCTGAGCCCATTTGCCCCGCACCGAGCACACCAATGGTTTCCACCTTCATGATAAATCCTTACTTAAATGATGATTAAAACGTACCAGATTTTATACAAGAAAGATTTTTACAGGTCAAAACCCATAGGTGTCCATCGCCAATTAATTTGCAGGCGATCGTTGGAGTTCTCAAAGGGCTCTTCGAGGTTCTTTATAGCGTAAATAAACAGATTAGACGTCTTATTCCAGTTACTGAAGGCAAGACCAAGGGTGACCTGCATGGTTTTTTCCCTACCTGTTGCTGGATAAAACCGCAATTCGTCGTAGCGAAAGACCACTTGCGCCACGCTATTAAGACGATATTTTCCATCAATATGCCAACCAGCAAATTGTGAAGTCGAGGCATCAGTGAGCACCTCCGCCAAAAAGATCTCACTTTGGGCAAACCACTCGTCACGCTGATACTTAAGAAAAAAGTTTCCTAAACGCAGCTTGTGCGATTGGGTCGCACTAAACAGTTCGTCAGTGGAAGCATTCGTTGATTGATTTGTCGACAGCGGTGTTGTGTTTCCCACTTGCCCCGACAAACCGAAATCCCATACGCCCAGATCAAGCCCCCACTTTGCCGTAAACCATGCATGATTGTCTAAATCCGCGCCCCCCTCACCATTGTGAATGGTAAGTCTGCTGTAATAAACATTTTGTTTGATATAGTAGCTGAATCCCACATCACGCAAACCCATATAACGTTTTTGGTAAATCAGACTGCGTGGGAAAATTAAAACTTCCTCGAACTCGCCGCCTTCCAAGCCGTAATCCAAAGGGAGAAGGCCCAAACGCAAAACTCCTAAACCACTATCCCATTGTCCGTAAGCTTCAACGAGGCCCCAGCTCTTAGATTCGGCGCCGTAGCGACTTGGTAGCCCAATCATGTCGGGTGAGCCGACAGCAACCTGTGCTTGCCAGCGATTGTCATTTTTCCATTGCAGGGCAAAGAGCCCGCGCTTAAGTTCGAACGCCGCCGTCTTGGGTTCAGCGATATAAAAATTTGGTTCAACCATCAAACGGTAGACCGCTAGTTCACCTAAACTATCAGCGCTAAATACCAGTTGCGGAAAGGTAAATAAAAATATTGCGAGGCTCAACCAACTAGATGCCATCTCATTTATTCTACTGTTGGCAATAACACGGGTCTAGAAGCATTTGTTCTGGTCTTGGCGATAATCATCGCCAATGACAAACTTTAGCTATGAATGTTGCTCACGTCTTTGCGTTGACCAGCCTAATGGCTTGTTTGCCTCATACTTCTTTCGCAATTCCCGTCTACTCAAAACTAGATAGCCCGTTGTCTTCGGCACAGTCGACTCGCCGAGAACTACAGAAAGATATTCAACAAGTCGTTGAGGTGCCCTGGGTTCGCTTGAGTTTAGCTGATGGCAAGAGCGGATGGATCCGTGAAAAAGAACTATGGAATGTTTTATCGGTAAGCGAGCTCGTGAAAATAAAAGGCGCGAGTGCCATTTTCTCCTCACCAAACAGAGCTTCAGTAAAGTTAACCTACCTAACGGACGGGTTATGGAAGATAATTAATGTTCGCGACGAATGGTTGCAGGTCGAAAAAAATCAAAGCAAACAACTTGCTTGGATTGAACAAAAAAATGTGCTGCCTTACGAAAGAACCTGGGATCACTTCATCATTGTTCGAGCTACTGAATTAAAACTTTCTGCCAGCACAACAGCAAAACGAGTTTGCGCTTTAGAGCCGTGGACCAAAGTAAAATTTTTGGCCTTTGCTCAACGGTTTGCTAAAGTGTACGCCTGTGGCGGCATCGGCTTTATCGCTCTCGACGATGTACTTACGAAAGCTCACTTCGCAAACAGAATTTTCACTCCACTTGGCTGGGAAGATATAAAGCGAGTCAATGGCTCCGAGGTTATCACCAAACAGAATCGGCCCGTTAGCTTTGCGGAGATCTCCGCTTTTTACTTTGACGAAAAAATCCGTTTTAGCAAAAACCGCACAATGGCAGTAAGTGATCTGCCGAATAAGACTTCACTCCTACACACGTATCAACTGCCCACAAAGTCCGCCTTGACGACCTCTGAAAAATGGCAAGAACGCTGGGGACTTTCCAAACTCGATTCGATGGGTCAGTTTTGGTGGAACATGAGTCTTCCAGCAAAAGAAAAAGAAAAAACCTTCTCAACCAAAGAACTCCTGAGTGGCCGCATTTACGACATCGCCACCCACCCAAAGAATCCCAACCAGCGTTGGTTATCCTCACGGGGAATTTATCAGACCGCCGACGGAATCAAATGGCAAAAGCATGAGTTCTTTGATGAC
>CAYPZY010000231.1:0-5236 GCA_964415155.1 uncultured Bdellovibrionales bacterium | reverse complement strand
AATTTGCATGATGAGGAACTACCATGAGGTAATAATAGTTGTCCAATCACCTTTCTCAATTCGGAGGAAAAACTTGTCGGATTGGCGTGAGCGAGCAGAGATAGTAGCGGATGTTGTGTACTTTGGGTACGTTCCTGCCGCTCAACAAAAAGAAGCCCACGAAATTTATGTATGGGATCTCGATAAAACGTACTTAGATACATCTTGGGGCAGTTTAAAAGAACTCGCCAAGACGGCCTTAGAAAAAGCTTTTCAAAAGAAAAATATTCCTGGCACTGCGACACTTGTTCGTGCGCTTACCACGACACGGCAGTCGGCCTCGGAAAAACCTTTTCCAATCTATTTCATCACGGCCACACCACCGCAAATGGAACGTAAGATTCGCGAAAAACTTCATCTGGATGGTATCTATCCCTTTGGAAGTTTTTTTAAGGACAACCTTAAAAATTTGCGTCCCAAACGTCTTTGGCGATTAACGCAACAGGTGGGCTACAAAATTCAGGCGCTCATGCAGCTGCGGCTAAAACTGAGCGAAGACATTCGCATGGTCTTATGGGGTGATGATAGTGAATCGGATGCGACTATTTACTCACTTTTCTCAGATATTTGTTCGCGCCGACTCAAAGAAAAAGAGATCGCCGACATTTTACGTTCGTTGCACGTGACTGGCGAGCAACTGCGTTTGATTTTAGATTTGCAAATGCAAGTGCCAGAGCACGATCCAGTCGAAAAAATTTACATTAATCTCGCGGTCGACACTGATCACGAATATTACTCAAAATTCGGTCGCAGGACCGTTCCCACTGAAAATTCCTTGCAAGCAGCTCTAGATCTTTACCAAGACGGGCGCATTAAATCAGAACAAGTCGTTAAAGTAGCACAAGACCTAGTGATGAACTATGGCTTTACCGTCGAAGAGTTAGAAAAAACCTTCGATAATCTCATTCGTCGTAAAGGTCTTTCGGCCGTTACTGTACAGAAAATTTTACCTGTTATGCAAAGTCAGCGATTTATCTCTGCGGCCTATGCGCCAACTTCTGCCCCAGTCGAGATTAGTTGGTCATCGAAACCCGCCCTGGGAGAGGAATCCACTGATCACAGTCTTGATCCGTGGATTCCTGAGCGGATTGATTATTTGAATGACTATCGTTAGTTTTCGGTTTCGTTGTAAATCAATGGATTGTTCTCTTGCATCAGACTTTGTAAATCCTTAGCAAACTTTTTTAAATCACTACGAACTACGTCAACAGCCTTTTGTAACGTTTGCGAATCATGAGGCACCGGTATTAAAGGATCCACAGACAAGTTCTCGGCAGGTTTTACCCCGAAGACCAATGCAAAAAATTGCGAAACGGTCAGCTGTTTAAACTTGCGAACATTTCGAATCAGCTCTGTTTCTTTGACACTGAATATCGTTTCTAGATGTTCGTCGGTCAAACAAGCCCATGCACCCGCCATAGTCGCAAAATGTGCTCTGCGAATATAAGGATGCGTTTGAAAAGTAAAATAGTCATAAGCTTTACTTTGATAAGAACTGTAGGGCTGAACTTCCGAAAGCGTGTGCGCAGTAGCCTGCATGATTTGGCATTTAACGTGATCAGGAAGATCTTTGGTCTGTCGTAGAGGTCGTTGCAAATTCTCCAGAGTCTCCAGATGATCGCGAACTTGCTTTTGGAAAATATCAGTACGAACGTAATTATTGGATTCGTGACCAAACGTCTGTTCAACTTCCTTGCCAAGTGCTTCATCAGTAATGCCCATTTTATGAAGCAGCTCGTGAGCAAGAATTCCTACAAGTTTTCGACTGATACTATTGTAAGAACTAATACTGTTCTTAACCCGTAGACTAACGCAGATTTCACCCACTACCACTGGATTTGGGTGGTCAACACTGGCATCAACCTTCTCGCCTTTATGTAAACAATCGCTCTTGTTAATTCGAAGAACCATTTCGTCGATGTATTGGAAAACACTTTTACCTGGCTTATGGTTTCTAAAAAACGTCAGGTAAGGGATATGTTTTTTTTCGACTGATTTACCCTCGTTAACTTCTTTTTCGTAGTGATAGTAATTGTCCTCATAGCGACGAAATGCCGCGATAAGAATGGGTTTTATTTTTTTAAGTTCTTCTCGAACTCCCGACTCATCGGCAGGACTGTCGGGAGTGACGTTACCGCCTCCCGAGCCTTGACCGCCTTCAGCCGCAGAGGGGGAGTCAATCGGGCCAAGGGCGTTTACATTTAAAGAGGCCAAAACTAAAACTAAATTTAAAAATAATTTTTTCATTTTGTCCTCCTTAGTTCGCAGTTTGGTTATAGATGAGGATGTTGTTTTTCTGTTGTAATTTCGTCAGTTCCTTAGCGAGAACTTTTAAGTCATTGATGACGACATCCATTGCTCTATCCAATGATTTATCATCATTCTCCTGAGCTAAAACGATTTCGTAGTTGGGGCTGACCAACATCGCTTGGAGGTCTAGTTTATCTCTGCCTTTGGCATTTAAGCGATTGAACTCGTTCATGGTGATGGTTTTACGTTTGCGTAGTTCCTTTATCAGCTGCAAAGACTCTTTATGGTCGATCAGTGTTTCTAATTGATGGTCAGAGAGACAGCTCGTCGATGAAAAGATCGAAGTATAAAGAGTACGTCTAAATCTGTTAAAGTTTTTGCGATCGAAATGAACGTAGTTTTTATAGACGTTGATTCCAGGGGAAGAGTGCGGTTGCAGACTTTGCAACTCTTGCTGCAGACCTTGTAGCATTTGGCACTTCAAAGAGCTTGGGAATTTTTTGACTTCCGTCAGTTTATTTGCAAGTTTGCGAAATTCTCTGATATGGCTATTTACTTCCGTATCTAAGTCCACCGTTCTCGGTGAAATCGCTGAGTTTTGTCCAAAATATTGTTCAAGTTCTCTACTAATATCTTCATCCTCAACGCTCATTTTATGAAGGAGTTCGTGCGCAAGAATTCCTACCAGCTTCTTGGTGATGGAATTTCGCGAACTGATTTTCTTTGTGACGCGCGGGAGACTGATACAAATTTCTCCCACCACAATAGGATTTGGATGGTCGATGCTGGCATCAACCTTCTCGCCCTTATGTAAACAATCGCTGTTATTGATTCGCAAAACCATCGCATCAACGTAGTCATAAATGGTTTTTCCCGGTCGATGCTGGTTAAAAAAAGTTAGGTAGGGGATATATGACGGATACATCTGGCCGGCGCGTGCCCTTACTTCAAACGTATACCCCGTGTCTTCGTAGTAATACATTGCGGCTTTTAGCAGTGGTTTAATATTTACTAGTTCCGCTAGAACTTCTGTTTCGTTGACTTCTATATCGGGAGTGACGTTACCGCCACCGGAGCCCTGGCCGCCCTCGCGTTCACTGCGTCCATCACGATCGCCACGCTCACGGTCGTCGGCCCCGGCAGGTGCGAGGCCAGTACCAACTGTTAAAAGTAGGGTTAAAAAAATTGGTTTAAACATGTGATTCTCCTTTGGTTTAGCAAATTTTATTCCTAATATATGCAGTGCATAAAATAGCTATAAAGACGAGGGTTTTCCAGATTAATTTATTAAAAAATTAAGTATAATTTTTATGTTTTGGTAAACTATTTATAAACCGATAAGTGGTTACGAGAACTTATGGATATCTTTGAGATCAAAAATTATAAACAAATTATCACCAACAAAATCAAAACCTTTCCCAAAAGAGGCCATGGTCAATACTCAAAAATGGCCAATTATCTTGGTGTGCACACAACTCTCCTCAGCCAAGTGATCAACGGTTCTAAAGATCTTACTGAGGAGCAGGCTTTAAAGGTTTGCGAATTTTTTGGCTTCTCTAAACTACAAACCCATTATTTTTTGGCTCTCGTGAGATTTGAACGAGCAGGGACATCGCAATTAAAATCTTATATTCGCGAAGAGATTGAAGAGGTGCGCAGTAAATCGCAAGATCTGGCCAGTCGCATTCCTCACATCAAAGAACTCTCCGAATATGATCGCGCCATTTTCTATTCCAATTGGTACTATTGTGGAATCTGGCTTCTCACTTCTATTCAGGGGATGGGAAATGTTGAATCTCTTTCATCTGCACTGAAAATTCCTAAAAAGAAAATTTCCAGCGCTTTAGAGTTTTTGGTTCAATGCCAACTTTGTGTGATTGAAGACGGCGAGTACAAGATGGGTCCACAGCGAACTCACGTGCCCGCTGACTCGCCGTTAGTTTCTCGCCATCACATCAACTGGCGCCTAAAGAACATGGAGCGTTTTGCAGAAATTGAGCAACCGGAAATTGTTTACACATCACCAGTGACTATTTCTAGAAATGATGCCGCGGCCGTCAGGCGCAAAATCGTCGAATTCATCGAGGAATTCTCGCAAAAAGTTCGTGAATCACCAAGCGAAGAAATGTGGTGCTTTAACTTGGATTGGGTAAAAACTTAAGTCCTCAAAATCTCAATCTTGAACATCTCAAAATTAGAACGTCTCATGGTGATCCATGGACTAAAGACTGGCTTTCTAAATACCGATAAATATTTACCTAACGCCTAAAAGGGAGTGGAACGTGAAAACGCATTTAAGGCAACTAGTTCTATTTCTATTAATAGTATTTTCACTTGTAGCTTGCACGCGCGGCACAGGTGATACTTCCAAAGTGCAACTCGGCCTTGGCAACCTTCATTCAAAAGTAGGTGCTTCGGCAATGCCTTCGAATGTCAGCCACATTGTCGTAAATGTGAAGGGCGACGGTATGGAACAGCTCGTTTGGAGCTGGGACGGTCACGGCTCACAAGGGACGCAACTTACTCCACCCGCAACGATTGATCTTGATGTTACGCGCGGTCTTAATCGCCTTATTCAAGTTTTGTTAGTCATGAAAAGCTCCGGAAGCAATACTATGCAGTTTGCTTACGGTGATACTTTGGTGAACATTGAGAGCGATATCAGTGTGAGTTTGACAACGGCATTTGTGGGAACTTCTAATACCGAGGGCCAAGTCGGCGGTCGTTATTTAGATGCAACGGGGAATGGCCCTACCGGTGAACTCGTTTTACAGTATCAACCGACACTAGCTGGTCGTCCGCCAATGTCGATCATGAAGAGTTCGATTATTAACGGTTGGTTCAAGGTTTTCTTTTTAGAAGGCGCACTTTTTACTTACCGCCTCTTTCCTGTCGGCGCCGATTTATTTTCTGGCATCGATATTACCTCAGCTATTTTTAGTCCCTC
>CAYPZY010000230.1:3318-5269 GCA_964415155.1 uncultured Bdellovibrionales bacterium | reverse complement strand
GTTGAAAGACGTTTTGATATTTTCTCTAAGCGGCTATCGCGAATACCCCAGTCAAGGGCGATCATCAGCGCCGTTTCGTTGGCCTTATTAGAGTCAAGAGCCCGCTCTAAATTCGCCCACGATAAATCAACATCTCCAAATTCGCGGTGCACTAAAGCAAGTCCAACCCATGCCGAATCATTGTTACTGTTAATATTGATAGCGCCACGAAAGCGCTCGCGAGCTCTTTCCAAATTTTTGCGCTGAATCTCTAGGACACCATAGTTCACAAGCAAGGCATCGGACAGTGGATCAATAGTGCAGGCCTTATCAAATAACTCTTCCGCTTCAGCGAAGTCCCCGTCTTTTAAAAAGATATTGCCAAGATTTTTATAACAATCGAATAGAACGGAGGTATCGAAAACGTCCATCTGTAAGATTTGCCAATAAATTTCGTAAGCAGCATCGAAGTTTCCAGAAGCGTAGTAGCTTTTTGCTTCGTTGCTTAATTTAATAATTTGTTCGTGGAGGAGTGCGGTCTTGGCCTGCTCTTCGCCGACAAATTCTTTATCGAAATCACAAATGGCTTCGTTGACGTTCTCAGCGATAAATGTAGGACCTGCAATCTGCACGTCGCCGCTGGTTTCGTTACTGCCTTTGCGTTTAGGCATTTCATGGTTTTCTTTGACTTCAACAGACTCTAGTCCTGACATTATGCACCTCTACTTACACACCAGTTTTTGCAACCGATGTGCCAGAGGTGAGGTAAATTTAAAAATCAGCTCTCCTGAAAAAAGATGTCAACATTTTGACGAAACTAAAGTTTCCGTCAAAATATGGACTAGGCTTTTTCGCTCAGTTTTGGCTTATTAGATTTTTCCGGTTGATATGCTGTGTGCATTTTTTTGCTTTGCTGCACAGACTTCAACTCTGTAATAATGCCGCTTTTCTTGCGTTCGATGCAGGAAATAATTTGTAAATCCTGATCAACAATTTTACGAGCCCAGTCGTCTTTTACTTGCAGGCATTGTTGAATTCGCGTCTTGGCAGAAGTCGACAGCGGTTGCTCAACGATTTTTAATGTGTCATCGATCTGATCGTCTAGTCGGCCAATTAACCTAAGCAGGTTCTCTCGGCACTGATAGAACGATTCAAGGTTTCTAAAATCGCCCGAAGAGAAATTCAGTAACTCCGCTTCATTTATTGTGTAGAACTTTTCTAAGAAAGAATTCTTCCTTTGCATGAGATCCAAGAGTATTTCCATTTTACCTTCCCTTTTGGTTTTATGCCTCTTTAGCTTCTTTTTCTTTTTTTAATTTATCGACAGCACCCTTCCATCCTTCATGGAGGGTCTCTAGAATCTTGATCACGTGTTGCATGTGCGTTCCATCACCAGTGATATTTGCTTTCGTTAGCTGATCCATAATGAACAAATAGAGTTGTTCCAAATTTTTGGAGATATCGCCGCCGACGCTATGGTCAAGAGTGTTGGCCAACTCCATCACAATGTCGTAAGTGCGACCAATGTATAACCCACGATCACTTATGTTTTTCTCCTGACAGGCTGTGTGCGCCATTTTCGCAAATTTGATGGCACCTTCGTACATCATCAGGAGAAGCCTTTCTCTTCCCGCGCTTTGAATCGCCGTGGTTTTATACTTCTGATAAGGATTGGTCATCAGCCGCCTCCTCCGCCGCCCATGCCTGATAAGCTAACTGCACCCAAGCCGCCACCGCTAGCCAATTGGCCTACAGCACCGCCCTGAGATTTAAGTCTCGACATCGTTTCTTCGAGTCGAGAGAATTGTCGTTTTAATGTTTCTTCTCTTTTTGCTAAATTTTTTGTTTTACGATCAATTTGCTCGTCAATCGCATTTATGTTTTGCTGTAATCCACGTTTGCGATTTGTAACGGGGCCAAATGCCGAATTTAGAAGAGCCCCTAAATCCCTCTTTACCGCACTCACAAATCC
>CAYPZY010000230.1:0-3218 GCA_964415155.1 uncultured Bdellovibrionales bacterium | reverse complement strand
CAAATGCCGAATTTAGAAGAGCCCCTAAATCCCTCTTTACCGCACTCACAAATCCTGTTGATATTCCGTCGCCCGAGAAAAACGCCTGAACATCCTTGGGATGTTTTGCGAGAGTACCGCGAAACTTTTCTTTATCGAAATCGAGCTGACCTGCGCGATTGAACATAATTCCCAGCTGAGCAAGACGTTGAACTTTTCCCGGTACGCCATATTGCGGATCTTGAATAAGACGCCTAAATCTATTTTCGACGTTACGTAACAGGCCGTCCCCGCCTAACGTTTGCGAGGTATCCGTGTTTTTATCCAATTTATTTTGTGATTGAACGAATCCCAAAACTCCGTTTGTGGCCTTAATAAATTCTTCGACCTTGCCGCTCACAGCTTCTTGATTTTCTTTTATACTGACGTTTACGTTTTTACCCGGATCCGCACCGTGTAGTTCAAGCGTTACTCCAGGGATGATGTCATCGACCTTATTATCAGAAATTTCCATTTCAAAGCCGTCGATCCTGATAACTCCGTTTTTTGCAGCTTTCGATTCATCAAAGTAGAAGTCCTGGTCACCATCTAAAAAGTAGAGACGAGGATATTCAATTTGGTTGTCTTGCCCTACCTGATCACTGGATAGAACAAGTTTGTAGGGATTATCTTTATCTTTGCGATCGTTGATGATGGTAGCTTTGATACCCATGTTTGCGGCGTTTATTTTTGTAGAGACGGCTTGAAGGGTGTTGTTTTTACCATCAATGTAAATTTCCTTTTTGCCCTTGGGCGTTTGAAAAGTGAGGTAGCCGACCCCCACCTCCGTGGTGTCTTTATCTGGGAAGCCGTTCGTAATAGCTGAAGCCTTCTCAGCTAACTGAACAACCTCAATATTCCAACTTCCCGCTCCAGATAATCCCGGATCGGCGACGCCAGTAACTACTGATGCGTTGCTGGTTGTCAGTTGATAGTCATTAAAACCGCGCGTGCCCGCCAGCTCTCCTAGCGTGCTATTGATAGAAGTAATTTTAGATTCGAGGTCAGTAACAAGTTTTAATTTTGTCTCTGATTTTGACTTTTTTGCTTCAAGATTTTTAATGGGCAGAGCTTCTGCTTCCATTATCTTTTCGATAATGTTCGGCGGAAGACCCGTGTTAATACTGCTGAACGAAACACCTGCCATAACTTAATTGTGACAAGTTTTTTGATTGATCGTGAGTCAATAAAATGGCTTGTGCTAACGACTAGCTTTTGGAATTTTGACGAGACTAAATTCCCTAGAGCGCTCGATTAAAGAAGCTGCCTTTTTCACTACTAGGATCTTTCTCCTTCAGCATATGGGCTAGCTCATTGATATCTACACGTCTGATGACTTTGCCTTTTACATCTTCGATAAATACGAAGTATTTATCGTTAATGAATTGCATTCTTACAGTGAGGTTATTGTCTTTAACACCTGCGAGTTGCTTTACACTTGCCAGAACTTTCTGACGTTCTTCTTCATTGAGATCCTTAGGACTTTCTTCCTGACGGCCAGGCATTTGTCCATTGGCATCGCGCTCAGTACTTCCATCCGATTTGATCTCTGACTTCTTGGTCACATCAGATTTTGCAGTGATCATCGTCTGGTTAAAAATATTTCTGACCGACTTGATATCCATGCATTCTCACTTTCGGAATTTCTCGTTATCCCGAGAGTCTAAATTTGATGAACCCAGCATCGAGGTTATAAAAATGTCCAGGTAGCCCCCTCGACTGGGCTACCCGAACGGCCACTAAGGCTCAACTAACGTTCCATAAACAATACTATTTAAATTTTAATTCATCCTCAGCCTAACAATTTCAATGCAATGGCAGGAAATTGATTAGCTTGTTGAAGGACTGAAGCCGTCGCTTGCAACAGGATGTTTGATTTTGTTAACTCGGCGGTGGATGATGCCACATCAGCGTCACGAATACGCGAATTTGCAGCTGACAAGTTTTCAACCGCAACACCCAAGTTGCTATCAGTTGAAATCAAGCGGTTTTGAATCGCACCAAGATTCGCGCGGAAACCGTTCACTTTTACTTGTGCACTCTCGATGCTGTCTAATGCGGAGCGAGCGCCATCAGCAGAGGCAAAATCGAATCCGTCGATACCCAAAGATGAAGTTGTTGCATCAGTTTGGCTAGCGTCGAAAGCGATTCGGTCGTTGAAGTCGTCATTGTTAATATCTACTTGGAAGGCAAATTTATCACCTGATCCGTTTAAAAGTTTGATGTCACCGAAGCGAGTAGATTGTGAGATACGTTCACTCTCATCAATAAGATGTTTTACCTCTACGTTGATGAATCCACGCTCTTGATCTCCGATGTTGTCAGAAGCAGCTTGCACACCTAACTCTCTCAAGCGAGTGATGATATTACTAATCTCGTTAAGACCACCCTCTGCGATCTGAACTACTGACATAGCATCTTGAGCGTTGCGCTGTGCTTGTTGATAACCGCGAACTCGCGATTTTAAATTTTCGCTGATAGATAAGCCGGCAGCATCGTCAGCAGCTTTAGTGATTCGGCTACCTGATGCTAATTGAGCGTAGGCTTTCTCTACTCCCCTTTGGCTACCTTCCATCGATCTTTGTGCATTTATCGATGCAATATTGGTTGATACTCTTAGTGGCATAAGTTTCTCCTTGTATTAGACCGTCGAGGTCTTGTTTAACTTGTGCCTATTTATTCGGCCGGGTCTGTGGAGGCTAAAGTCACGTCGAGCGAAACTGGATTAAAGGCGTAAGAGTTTTGGTCTTAGGTCGTGAAAATTATGACCTAGATAGAGATTTTTTAGGACGTTTGGCGAAGGTGGCGCTAGGTTGAGTAAGACGTTTTTCTATCAGACATTGGTTCACTTAGACACATGGCTCGTCTCGTCCTGGTAGGTACCCCAGAAGGTTTCTCACCTTCTGGGTAGGTAAGTACCAGGGGAGGATCCCCTTTGTGTCTAAGATGATCAGCCTAACAACTTAAGTGCTACAGCTGGAAACTGGTTGGCTTGCTGTAAAACTGAAGTTGAAGCATTTAATAATATACTTCCGCGAGTCATGTCAGCTGTTGATGCAGCTATATCTGTGTCGCGAATTCGCGAGTTCGCAGCGGATAAGTTCTCGATGGCCACGCCAATATTGTCGCTAGTTGAAATCAAACGATTTTGGATTGCACCAAGATTTGCGCGAAAGCCGTTAACTTTAGTTAAACCGCTT
>CAYPZY010000229.1:0-5278 GCA_964415155.1 uncultured Bdellovibrionales bacterium | reverse complement strand
CCCTCTTACGGGAAGGCATCAAGGAAATGTTAGAAGGGGCCGGCTACACAGTTCTTTCAGCTTCTAATCTCGAAGAGGCGGAAAGTCTTTTTAGCTGGCAGTACCAGCAAATTTCGCTAATGTTAACCGATGTTATCCTTCCTAAAGTAAGCGGTCCCGAACTGGCTGCAAAATTCAGAGGTCAAAACCCCGCGCTTAAGGTCATTTATATCTCCGGATACACAGAAAACTACATCGTTCATCACGGCGTTTTAGACATCAATTCTATCTTACTGCAAAAACCAATAGCGACGAACAAGCTATTACGCGTGGTTCGCCAAGTTTTAGATGGTAAGCTTGATAAGGGCGTCTTTTAATTATAATCTCATTTTTTTGGAGGTTATAATGCAGCAAGTGAATACCGCCTGGCACGAATTGATTACCCAGGGCGGCCCCACCAGTTGGATAGTTGCCATCATCGCCGCTTTTGTTCTAACGGTCTTAGTGCGTTTAGTTCTTCGCACTGGTGTGAACAAGTTAAGTAAAATCGCTGCCCGTACTGATAGCATCATTGATGACGTCATCGTCTCTGCAATATCTGATACCAAATCTTTTGTGATCTTTTTCTGGTTTCTTATTTCTTTTGTGACCATATTTGAAACCAAAGCCTCCACTCTCAGCCTCTGTAGACTGGTGTTCGTACTCGTAACAGCCGTTCAAGTTGCAATATGGGGAATGAGTTCCTTAAAATTTTGGCACCGCCATGTTTTGCTGAAAAAGATGGAACAAGACCTTTCAACCGCCGCAGCACTCGGTCTTTTGTACACATCCATTCAAGTCGGTTTTATTGTCATTGTCTTTCTCATTGGCCTCAGCAATCTTGGGGTTAACATTGGCGCCTTACTGGCCGGTCTCGGTGTCGGAGGTATTGCGGTAGCACTAGCCGCGCAAAATATTCTAGGAGATCTTCTGAGCTCGCTATCGATCGTCCTCGATAAACCATTTGTGGTGGGCGATTATATCGTCGTTGGAAATGATCAGGGAACCGTCGAACATATCGGGATTAAAACGACAAGAGTTCGCAGCCTCTGGGGCGAACAGTTGGTGTTTTCAAATAAAGATCTTTTAGAAAGTCGCGTGCGCAACTTTAAACGAATGACAACTCGTCGTGTGGTTCAAAAAATTGGCGTTACTTATGAAACCGACAGTAAAAAACTCGAAGAAATTCCCAAATGGGTCCAGCAATCCGTGGAAAAAAATAAATTACGATTTGAACGCTGTCATCTTAGCGGTTACGGCGCTTCCTCTTTAGACTACGAACTTGTCTTTTGGGTGCCAGATCCCGACTACCAACTTTATATGGATCTCCAGCAAAAAATGTTTCTGGAAATCATCGAAAAATTCAAAACAGAAAAAGTGGAGTTTGCTTATCCGACACAAACATTGTTTGTAGAAAAGGTAAATTTGCAAACTAGCGAAGAGCGCAATCCGTCAACTATCTAACAACGAAAAAGCCAACCACTAGGAACATTACCTTCGCCTCGCTGAATTTCTTTAAGACGCTGCAACAGTTTTAAAGACACGGGATGTTGAGGCGGTAGAAGAACTTTTTCAACGGGGCCATCTGCAGACTCTTGAAAACCGATTTCACCAATAGGTTGGACAACTGCTGCTGTGCCACAGGCAAACGCTTCAGTGATTTTGCCGTTTTGAATTTCCTGCTTTACTTGCTGAAAAGACAACTGCTGTTCACTGGCTTTAAGTTTAAGCTGTGAGGCGATAGTTAGAATACTTCTACGAGTGACACCATTTAAAATGCAACCATTAAGTTTTGGCGTGATGATTTCGCCATCTCTAACAACAAAAAAATTCATTCCACCTAACTCGTCAATAGATTCATGTTTAAGAGCATCAAGATACAAAACCTGGTCATAACCTAACTTCTCCGCATGCGCCTGAGGTAAAAGACTTGCGGCATAGTTAGCGGCAGTTTTCGCCTCTCCTAATCCCCCTGGACAAGCCCGCACAAAATAGCGATTCACTAAAACTTTGGCTGCCCGAACGGCGCCGCCAGGAAAGTAGTTTCCTACGATGCAACCTAAAATATAGAAGGTGTAGTTTTTTGCTTTTCCAACTTTGACAACTTCATCACGGGCAATGAGTAGCGGGCGCAGATAAAGGGCATGGTCCACCTCACCCGGTACAGATTGCTTTTCAAAAGCCACATAGCGCTTTAACGATTCCAAGAAAATTTCGTTAGGAATCGCTGGCATTGCCATTCTCAATGCGGACTGCTGAAATCTCTCCGCATGCAAATCAGCTCGAAAAACAGCCACAGTCCCATCGTTTTGCAAAAAAGCTTTCATCCCTTCAAAGACTGACTGACCGTAGTGAAAGACCACAGTTGCTGGTGAAAAAGCCTCAGGCTCCATGGGTACAATTTCGGCTTTATAGCCGTGGCCATTACCGGTATGAAGTTGCATTCGCAGCATGTGAGGCGCAAAGACAGTCCCAAATTTTGGATCAATAGAATAGGTGGCTTTAGGGCGTGGTTGACAGGTAGTTATACTAAACATCGCCGCTATTTTTGACTAAGCGAACCACTCAGTCAACAGGAACACGCCGCTTTTTTGCTGACATAGCAAATTTAAGAGATGGTTAACTTTTTTGTATTACTCACCGCCTCGGATTTGCGTTATATTTCTGCTATGGTTGAACTGATCTTAAAAGATGAAAATACCGGTGCGCCTCTGTGGATTGATATCACCGATCCTAAGGGTAACGAACTTGAAGAACTAGCTCAAAAGTATAAGCTTCATGCCACATTTGTGCAGGATGCGATGCAGCCCTTTCACCTGCCTAAACACGAGCGCGTTGGTGAGACAACTTTTATTATTGTTCGCGCCTACGAAGACAACAACGGACGCGTGACCAGTGTGCAGTCGATGACCAGAAAAGTCGCGTTGTTTTTGGGAGATAGGTTCCTAATTTCCGTGCATCGCCGGGAACAACCTTTTTTAGCGCCAATTATTGAAAAATTTCGCCATCAAAAGCAAGTTTTCCTGCAGAAAATTCTGTTGGAAATTTTATTGGGTGCGGTTGAAACATTTCACCAGCCCATCGAGGAAGCCGAACATCAGGTTCATAAATATGAGTCAAATATTTTTACATCTCAAAACACGCCAAAGAAATGGCAAAAGATTTTTAATACTAAAACTCGCGTGATGATTATTAAACGTATGCTTTGGCACACTCTCAACTCTGTCCAAAAGTTTATCCCCCATACCGATAGCCATGCGCCGATGAGCCAAGATTTACGTGAGCGAATCGAAAATCTTTTGTTCTTTGCCGACAGTCTTGAGGAAAATTTAAATGACCTGCTAAATGTGCAGATATCACTGGCATCAAATAGCACCAACGATGTCATGAGAGTTCTCACGGTATTTTCAGTGGTTTTCATGCCGCTTAACTTTATCGTAGGTCTCTATGGGATGAATTTTTCTGAAATGCCAGGCTTACACAACCCTTATGGATTCTGGTTAGTGAGCTCTGTGATTTTCGTGACTATGATCGGGACCTATCTTTGGTTTCGGAAAAAGGGCTGGGTGAAATAAAAATCCACCTCAGTTTTTATCAAAGCATTGTATGCTTTTTGTAACACAATCAAAGACCGCGCCTGAGATTATCGGAAAAGGCCAAAAGACGAAACCGCCGACAACAGTTATCAAACAAGCGCCAAAGGCACCCTGACAGATAGTGTTGATGTTTGTCTTATAGGTAACTTTCGAGTCCTTGACGATGGCATCGATTAACTGCCAGCGAACAGGATCAAAACCATTCTGATTTACTGTGTTTGCCAAAATAAACTGATCGTTACTTTTACTTGTTGGATCGATATCAAGAGTAACAACGCCGTCGGAGTAGGAAACAATCATCTTTCCATCAGCTTGCATTTTCCATTTCATCGACATTTCCGCCAAAACCCAACCAGCGCGGTTAAGGCCGATCGCTTTAAATTCTTTATCAGGCAAAGCCATCACTACAACACAAGCAATTTCGTTGGGGTGCGGGTCATACTCCGCTTTAAGACAAGGGGCCTTTTCACGTTCGGGTCCCGCTAACTTAACTTGATTTTCAATTTCAAGCGTCTCCTGAGCAAAGGAAAAATTCACCACAAGCAAAATAAGGAAAGAAATCCAAGTCTTCATTTGTACATGCCCTTCAGCGTGATAAGGGCGACACATCCTGAAACCTTAACAGCGTCTCTCGTTTCATTCACTCTAACCGAACATTGATGACCGCGGACTGTTATTACTTTTTCAATTCCCTCAATAGAGATTGGGCCTGCCTCACAGACACTCTCGTTTTGAGTTCCATCACCACACTCTATGGTAAAGGTATCGGCCTGCGCCGCCGGGCCTAATAGCATGGCTAAAAACATCAATTTCTTCATAGAGCACTCCTGTTAAACTTCTTTACACTTCACACAAAACGCGGCGCCAAACGTCTTCATTAAGCCGTAATACGCTTTCGCGATTGCTGATAAAACACTTTGGAAGATTCATGCCACCCGACAGCTTACCAGTCCAAGAGGTTGACCGTCTTGATACTAAAAAGAGTTTCGCGCTCTATATTGGTATTCTTTAATTCAGAAGTAGTCTGCTCGATTTGCTGTTTTAACCCGGCCGTCACAGTACTGTCATTGTTTGGGAGGGTCATGTAAAGCTCATACACTTTATCTACCAGGTCTTTAATCTTATCACGAAATTCATTCGCAACTTTACGCGGTAGCGGCTGAGGTATTTTCTTTAATTCTTCGACTTTTTTCTTTAATTCTTCGACCTCTACTTTGAGCTGCGCTAAGTGAGTATTTATCTCGTTACTGATCGGCTGAACTATTGTAGCTTCGACAACTTCATGAGCGATCTTCCTTAGATTTCTATTTTCGTCATGCATCTCGATATTGCGAAGGGTTTTCCGATCACATTTCTCGAGAAACTCGCGCATTAACTCCTCTTCATTATTAAGATTTTTAAAGGCAAAAGACTCTTTAACCTCAGCCATCACATACTCGTTATATGGTATTTCAGGACTTAATCGCCGCCGCAGATACATAGCAGCCTGAGCCGTGCTAATATGTGGACTAACAACTGAGTGAAAAACTCTAACACCTGCGATAGACTCCATACCCACAGACATATAAACGGCCTCTATTAATTCCGGAATTTTAAAGGACTGCTTATTTGCTAACATGAGGTCCACTATTAAATGTCCGTAAAACTCCTTTATGTAGCGAAAG
>CAYPZY010000228.1:0-5316 GCA_964415155.1 uncultured Bdellovibrionales bacterium | reverse complement strand
GTTTGTGTCGCTAAGCCTTCCCGAATGCGTGTCTGCGCCGAAATCAGGTTTTTCTGATTCTCGCTAATTGCATCCACAATTAGCGCTTCAACCTCGCGATACGAAACCAGCTGCCAAAAAATGAGTCGCGCCTTTTTAATTTCCTCACGCGTAATTTGATCTGCCTCTGCGGCTGAGGCTTTAATCCTCGTGTTAACAACCTCATTTTCTAGGTTATCTCTTCCTCCGTGAAATAAGTTAACTGAGGCTTCCAGTTTACCGTAAGGTTCCGCGCGCTCTTTCTGGGTTCCCGTCTGAAACCTCTCACTCCCCATCTTTGCCTCTACGCTTGGGAGGTAAGAGTGTTTTAAATAACCGCCCGCTGCCTCGGCTGATTCCTTAATGAGATTAGCGCCACGCACATGTTGATTGCGCTCTCTAACCAGGTTTGCAACTTCGTCAAATTGAATTTTGACGGTCTCAGCAGAAAGATTCCCCGCAAAAACAAAAATGGAAAGTAAATAAAAATACTTCATAAACTCCTCAATGAATATTATCAACTCCAAAATCGGCGACTACTTTGTCCTTTCCAATTTCAATTTTAATATGAAGATCATAGCGGTGGACCTTGCTAATTCCGACCAGCGATCCTTCGTAGATATCTCCAGCTCTTTTCAGAACAATTTCCTTGCCCTTCTTCTCTTTAGGAAATCTAAGCTCGCCTTTGACGGTATCCTTATCCAGTTTAACGGGTTTCAAAGATTTGTCGTAGACGTAGATCTTTGCTTGATCACCCGTTAGAACAAGTTCCACCTTATAAGGTGGAGCATCTCTCAATACTCCGCCATGCGGGGCCGCCTCGACAGCAGCTTCGTGATTGTGTCCGTCATCAGCAAAACCCGCTATACTTATTAAAATTGCCGCAACTGTTGTTAAACCTATTTTCATATAATCTCCTTTCAAGAGAATTAAAGTAAATCGTCAGTGGTTAAGTGTTTTGTGCTCATTAGCCTTTCGGTACTTTTTTTACCGTAGCGATAAAAAATCGCCGGGGTCAGAAATATATTTAATATTGTCGAGGACAGAAGTCCGCTTACAATCACTACCGCGACAGGGTGCAAGATTTCCTTGCCAGGTTGGTCCTTGGCAAACAACAGCGGAGTCAGAGCCAAAATCGCCGAAAACGCCGTCATTAAAACAGGAACGAGTCTCTCGAGCGTTCCACGAATTATCATTTGTTTAGAAAAGGTTTCCGCTTCCTCCCGCATAAGATGAAAGTAGTGACTGATCATCATAATACCATTGCGAGAAGCGATTCCGCAAAGCGTGATAAAAGCAATGAGCGTTGCCACAGAAAAGGTTCTGTCTGTAATGAAAATTGCCAAAATCGAACCAATCAAGGCAAGAGGTATACTCATCATGATCTGCAAAGCAATATTCGCAGATTTAAAGTTTATAAATAGGACTAAAAAAACACCTAAGAGCGAAATTATCCCGAGCAATGATACCAATTTCATCGCGCTTTTTTGATTTTCATATTGTCCGTCAAATTGATAAAAGTAGCCAGCAGGTAGTTTTATTTTTTCCTTTAAAATCTTACTCGCTTCGTTAACTATTGTTTCCAAATCCCTTCCCGAAGTGTTGAAAGTGACGACAATCCGACGTTGCATATTTTCTCTTTCAATCTGGTTAGGACCACTGGTTTCAAAAACATCTGCCACGTCATTAAGTGGAACGACCTGACCAGTCGGCAATACATGAATAGGTAAATTTTTAATTGCATCTATATTAGCTCGGGAAGTTTGATCAAGTCGCAAATAGACATCGAGAGAGCGATCTTTTTCAATGAGCCGAGTGACAGGCACTCCTTGTAACATGGCTTCAAGCGATTCAACTAGATCCCCGGGAACTATTCCATAACGAGTAAGATCTGGCCGCATTCCATAAATTTTGTATTGCGGGAAGAGCACTTGTCCTTCCACCCGTAAATCAACAATTCCTTGAATACTTGCAAGTTCGTTTCTGATCTCAGCGCCTTGTTGGCGCAAAATCCTTAGGTCAGTACCGTAAAGTTTAACAGCGACTTGCGATTTAGTTCCAGATAAAACGTGATCTAACCGATGACTGATCGGCTGACTTACACTAAGGAATGCATCGGGAGGTAAGAGCGCTTGAACTTTTTCGCGAATTTCGCGAAATACCTCTGCTCGCGATCGCCGCGACGGCTTAAATGTAACATCGAGTTCAGATTGATTTACTCCCGCCGAATGATCATCTTCTTCCGCACGCCCTGTACGACGCCCTACCGACTCGACCTCAGCGACGGTAAGGAGTGCTTTTTCAACTGCAACGCCAAGACGATTCGACGCTGCAAGTGAAATTCCCGCTTTCGCAGAAACTTCGAGCATAGCGCTTCCCTCATTAAACGGCGGCATAAAGTTTCTACCCATAGAAGGAACAAGAGAAATGGCGATCAATACAAAACAGAAGGCCGGAACAAGAGCTTTGCTTGGCGCATCTAAGATTGGATCGAGAATCTTTTCCGTCAGTGATTTTAATTTTTTGACCAAAAAACCGTCACCATGTTCTTTAGCGAGCGGTCCGCTAAGAAAATAAGAGCACAGCACCGGAGTTAGGGTTAGAGACACAAGCAGAGAAGCCAGCAGTGAAACCACGTAAGCAATTCCTATTGGCGTAAAAAGCCGACCTTCAAAACCCGGCAATGCGAACAATGGAATAAAAACTAGAACAACAATGATCGTCGCAAGAACGATTGAATTTCGTACCTCGCGGGACGCATTAAAAATCACTTTCAATCGGGGAAGCGGTTGCGCTAGTTGATTATTTTCTCGCAAACGGCGAAAGACGTTTTCTACGTCCACGATCGCATCATCAACGAGTTCACCGATGGCAATGGCAAGCCCACCTAGGGTCATAGTATTGACACCAACGCCGAAAATGTGAAAGACAATGGCAGTAGTAAGCAACGAAATGGGAATAGCTGTGAGGGTGATTGCCGTCGTTCGTAGATTTAGTAAAAACAAAATCAAAACCAGGGCAACCATGATTGTGCCATCACGAAGCGCCTCACTGACATTGCCCACTGCCGCCTCTATAAATCGTGACTGTTTAAACAACCCACCTTGAATTTTTACTCCTTCTGGTAACGTTGGTGATAATTCCGCAAGAACTTCGTCAATCCTATTGGTAACTCTCAAGGTATCGGCCGTCGGTTGTTTTTGCACCATGAGAATGACGCCAGGCTTTGCTGAGATGGATGCATCCCCGCGCTTTGGTGCGGGAGCAAATTGAACATCGGCAATTTCTTTTAAAATGACGGGTTTTCCAAAATGCAGACCGACGGCAGTCTCTGCGATTTCATCGTGATTGAGGATACGTCCAAAATTTCTAATTAACCACTCCTTATCACCAACCGTGACATAACCGCCGCCTGAGGCTTCGCTAATTTTGCTTAGTCTTTCCTTCAGAGCAAGAATGCTTATTTGCCGGCGGCGCAATTTGTTCGCGTTCACCAGTACCTGTGCTTGTAATTCATCACCGCCTATCACCGTTACCTGCGAAACGCCAGGAACTGTCAAGAGTCGTGGTCGAATCGTCCAATCTGCCACAGTCCTTAACTCAGTAAGATTTAAAATATCGCTGGTCAGTCCGATCATTTGGATTTCACCCATTATGGAAGATGTGGGCGACAAAAACGGAACGACCTTTTCGGGTAACCGATCGCGCGCAAGTTGCAGTCGTTCCGAAACGGCAAGTCTTGCCATTTTCAGATCAGCATTCCAGTCAAATTCAACTCTCACTACGGCAAGCCCTGTAGTCGAGGATGAAAATATTCTCGTCACGCCCGAGGTTCCATTGAGAACAGTTTCAATTGGCCGCGTGACGACTAACTCTACTTCCTCTGGCGCCATTCCTTCGGCAAGAGCAATAATGTTGACAGTAGGTCGATTCAAATCAGGCAAAACATCAATCGGTAAGGCCTTGAGTGCAACCCATCCGTAGACGACAACCAAAGAAGTTATAGCTAAAACTAAAAAGCGATGACGCAGCGAAAATTTGATAACAGAATCAAACATAAAATCCTTACCTAGAAAAAAGGGAATTTAAGAAAGGCCTTAGAGAACTATGAAATTGGAGGGCGCCTAAGCGCTGAGAGAAAGACGAGATCGGGGGAATGCAAAGGCGCTACTGTGAAGGTAACATCAATATCGATATATGCTTCCGTAAATTCATTTGAAATAGAATTAGTAGAATGGCAGGGGCAACAGTTTTGACCATTACAGCAGTCGGCCGATTCTTTGGCTGTGAAATCTGTCTGCAGATCATTTTGGAAGGAGACAGTCTGAGACGACTTACTTTCTTGGCAACAATCATCGAAAGCGAGACTCAACTCACCTAAAAAGATAATTGTTAAGATCTGTGCGACGATCAAGGTTGTAAATCTCAAAAAACTCACCTCAAGTTCCAATTTGCCTGCTAACAATTTAATTGTCACACAGTATTTTCGCGATTGCTAACCTACCAAACTAATCGCCAACAAGACTTTTGAACTAAAAACTATTTCAGTACTTATCTAAGTCCTCGTAGATAATGAACCTGTCACTGGAAGTAAAATCACTAAAGCTATAGTGAAAATACGGAGAGATGGTCATCCTGCCCACATCCATACCCATGCGTTTTAGCACAAATTGAAATCTGGCAGTTTTAGTTTGCATCGGAGTCTGCAGCGCAAATGGCATTGGACAATAAGCAATGTCGCCTTTGGCATCATTGGGAAAATCGGGGCAGGCCAGAGTGTTTTTTTGCAGGGTAAGTTTAGAAAACTTTAAAAAACTTTTCCTTTGGCGAGCATCTATTTCCTCTCTTAATTCTGTGAGAGAAGGTCCGCTTTTGATTTCCTCTTCAGAAAAAAACTTTTTTTGCCACTCTTCATCGCTATAGCCTTCGACATTTTCGATAGATTTAAGGGCGGCTTTGTAATGGGGAAACTGGGGATTTGTCGCGATTTCTGAAATATTCTTTTTCATATTTTGATGAACTAATAGATTCGTCAAAACATCATTGGCTGACGTTCCACACCTTCCGAGATTAGCTACTTTCAAATTAAGCTTTTTTAAACTTTCCTTGACGCCACCATCAACCTGAATGTCGGACCAGCGCAACGCCTTATAGCGTTTACAGATATTTTCCGAAGCCGCATGCTCCTTAAAGTTTTCGTAATACTTACTTTCGGGGGAATTGTTTGCAATGACGTCGACTCCAAAACGAGTGAGGCTTCCGTAAACTCCCGGCCAGAAATTATAGGTGTTCCATAGA
>CAYPZY010000227.1:0-5326 GCA_964415155.1 uncultured Bdellovibrionales bacterium | reverse complement strand
GATATGTAGACACCGTTTGGCTGTCCCAGGACTGCAACTGAATTTACTGTTTTTGGGTTGTTGAGTTCCACTTTGTAGACTGAAGTAAGATAGTAAGAAAAATCGTCCGCGTATTTTTTGAAAATAGATTTGCAATCCTCTTGGCGATTTCGCGGCCTAGATGTGACAAGGATAAGAGAAGTGTTGTAAAGTCTTGCTGCTGACAGCACTCCCGAAAGACTTGTTTCATATTTTAATTCTGGCAACGAATGGTATTTGATTTCATAGATCGCAATTTTGGTTTCATTGAATTCACTGTTAATGGCTACAAGTTTATCGCCTTCGACAAAAAGTTTTTGCTTCTCAAATTGATTTTTTAAAACCCCTACTATGTTTAAACTTTTTCTATCAATAACTTTGATTCGGTTTGCTAGTCCTACGAAAATATACTTATCACTCCATTTTACAAAATCTGGTTCCTGTAGACCCTCTTCTTGAATATTTGCAGTGATAGTTTTAGCAGTACTCTGCCCTGCGGGAGAGCTGCTTGCAATCATAGGCTCCGAGTAGATGCATGTCGTTGCTTGTGACCAACTGTAGGGAGAGCTATAGCCTAACGAAGAGTCTATCGGCTCGTCCAATTCCTGGCAGCTATTCACTTCGATTGGTTTGGCAGCGACAAGTTGCGGGTGCCGTGAATAGTTGATTAAGGTTTCCGCGTTTTTCCATTCACACTCCTCAGAGCAAGCTAACAAAGAAACCGATATTAAGACCAATGTTGTAAGTTTAATCATGTCAATCCCCCGTTTTTTATTAGTCTAAAGGACTCAAAGAATTACGGAGGGGATAATTTTGTCGCGAAAAGTTTGTAAGGGTTAAGATAAGTTAGCGACTTTTTAGTGCGTTGAAAAATTGGAATGTGTCCTGATGTCTCACTTTAAGTGTTTCATTCAAACAGCGAAAGTGCAATTAAATGGGCTTGACCATGACAAGATCAATTTGCCGATCTTCACCTAAGATAAAATCAAATGTTCCCACTTCCTTAAAAGCATATTTGCGATAAAAAGTTTGGGCGCGAAAGTTTTGTTCCCAAACGCCAAGCCACAACGTCGAAAAATTTTCGCGGCGACATTCTTCAATACAGTGATCCATGAGCATCTTTGCGACACTTTTGCCGTGCCACTTGGAATCGATATAGAATTTGAGAAGTTGAATTGGTCGAGTTCCCGAGACGCATTGGATTGTTTCACCCCGTACAAGATGATAAAAACCGATAGCTTCCTCGGCGTGCCAAACGATAGCAATTTTCCTCTGTGGATTTTCAATTTCGGAACGTTGACGAGTCGGCGAAAAATTTTCTCTGAGGTATTGATCCATATTCTCTGGCGTATTGAACTGAGCGAAGCTTTCGACAAAGGTGTGACGCGCGAGTTTACTGAGAGCAGTGGCGTCTTGCGGCTGGGCCAATCTAATTTCTAACATATAAGTCGCCGGTTTGGTGGTAAAAAAATCTGAGCCAAATCATATAAAAACACGTACCGTCTCAATCGCGGCGAGAAAAACTACTGCGGCTAGACCTGCCACGAAGTACTTCTGCTTAACCTTCTGAACCTCCCCTTGCATGCGCCTTAGGCGATCTTGCAAATCAGCCACTTCGCGAACCACTCGATCGTAGTTTGGTTTTTGTTCGGCGGGGAAATTCTCATGAAGTCTAACGTACCACTGAAGCGCTCTATATATATGGGGAGGAGCATCTTCGTCTTCACGAGTCCATCTTGACCATGCCGATGGGTCGACCAAAAGCAGCTGGCAAAGCTTGCGCCGGGAAAGCCCAAGGCGTGCCCGAATTGTATCGAGAGAGCCAATCTCTCTCTTCATCACCTCGACCTCAGCGTCGTAGCGCATCCTATTAGCACCTTTAGGTCTATCATCTGTTTGCCGAGTATTTAAAGAATGAACCTCGGAATGAGCTTCCAATTCATCCATATAACCATCCTTAGTAGTGTTGTGAAAAACAACAACGTATATGTAAATTACAACAAATAGCATTGTGAAAAACAAGTTTAATGTTTTTTCGAACTATTTTGATTTGGCAAAATTCGAGAATGACCGAAGACCAGGCTGATTTCAAAATCGACTGTGACTTATAGTTATAAGTTATAGTATTAAATGCTTGAAAATAGAAAATTTTTATAGGTATGATTTAGTGACGACATAGAATTCTTCGGAATTTTTTTGCGAAAATTTCTAAAAAATTCCAAAACCGCAAGGACTCGCGAGGTAGATGCAAGATGTCAAATCACTACAGTTTAAACAAGACTAAATACTTGTTGGAGCCAGAAGCGCAAAAGCTCGAAGAACTTCTCGGGCACTACATTCACACTGATACCCGCAACTGTTTATTGCTCATGTTGGCGCTTAAGACTGGCGGTCGCGCGCAAGAGATTTTGAATCTTGTCAAAAACGATATCAACGCTGTCGAAGAAACAATTTTCATTCGTGGAATTAAGGGTAGTCGTGATCGGGAGATACCTTTGCCAGGGCCTATCTTCCGCAAGCTGCAGTCGTATGTTGGCACCGTCGAGAGTGAAAGGATCTTCCCTATCACCTACAATCGTCTTTTACAAATTTGGCAATTCTATAGACCAACGCCTAAGAAGTTTCATTCTCTAAGGCACACTTTCGCGATTAGACTTTACAAGAAGACCAAAGACATACGATTAGTGCAGCTGGCACTCGGTCATCGCAATATCATGAACACAATGGTCTACGCAGATTATTTGTATTCGCAACAGGAATTGCGAAAATTGATACTCTAAGCACTGTGGTAGTGAATGCCACAGTTTGAGTCCACCGCTATTGATTATAGTCAGAGATTTAGCTTACGATGGCTCCACAAAAAGGGAGTGTTCATGACAAAAACAATTTTAGCGTTATTGATTTCTTCAACTGCCTTGGCAGCTGATGTTTGCACTAACCAAGAAGGCGCTATTATCTACGACAGTGCCACTAAAGTTTCGAGGTCACTTGTGATTGTAAAGCCGCGTGTGCAGCTGGCGGGTCACCAAGAGGCAAGAATTTCTGCCGAAAATAGCTTTTTTTGTGTGGCTATGGGCTATCAGAATACAAGTGTTGGCAATAAAGAAGAATACACCGGTCTGGTCGCGTCTTTCACCTATAATGGCGCGCTCTGGGAGGTTTCTCGACGCACGAAAAGAAACGTCATTGATATTGTCACTTGCTGGAATGAAACAAATCAGTAGTTGTAGGTAGCGCCTAAAAGAACTTCAAAATTTAGTGTTACTGGTTTGCCATTAACAATAACGCCAGCTCTAATTTCTGGTGCGAATTGCCAACCAAGTCTCCGGCTTTTTGCGTAACCTAAAGCCGCTTGCGCTTGAAAGTTGGTTGTCAGAATACTTTTGAGGTCAGCAGAGGTGCCATCAGAGTATTTAAGAGTACCAGCAATACCCTTGGCGATTTCGCCGCCATAACCATACCACCAGCCGGAGTCCAAGAATTTTTTTAGCAAAACGCCGGCAGCGACATAGGCGAGATCTACAGCGACTTCCGAAATTAGAGTTGTCGATCCCGATTGTTTAAGAGTGGCTTCTGCGGCAGTTTTTGACATTCGATAGCTGGCGTATAAATTATAAGATGTTTTTTTGTCGTCGCTAAATTCATAACCAAATGTCGGATAGAAACTGACGCCGTATTGAGGACCAAATTCAATCGTTTCAGTTGAACTTATGTTGCTGGAAGTAGGGCCTCGTAGGTTTTGGCTGATGGCAAGGCTAACTATAAAAGCCCGTTCGTTACTTGTGACGGAAAGGTTTTCTTCACCGGTCACAACCTCAAGTTCGTCTTTTTTAAAAACACTTTTATTCACATAGCCGCGGAGAATCTTATTGTCTTTGCGAAGGCGAACTTTAACCCACTCGCTGTTTTTCGGTTCTTCGTAACGATAAAGTATAATAAAGTTACCACCATCAATTCGCAGCAACTCTTGCGCTTTATTACTGGCGGCTTTATAAATCACTACATCGTCACTAGGGGCCCATTTCCAATCAGCGAGGGCAGATGATGTAAAAAATAGTAGAAACAGGCTTTTTTTCCACATAATTAATCTATTTTAGAGTTTAAGCTGTCTTATAGAGAAGCTGATCTTGACATCAATGACACGTTACATCTATAAGTCCAGCTTCCGGAGTCGGTATGATAATAAATCTTAGCGAAATCCCCCAAGAAGGTCGGTCGTATTTCTGCACAGAAAAAACGGGTGAGTTCAACGACGTGCTTGCTGATCTTATAGGCGAACGCCCCTACCATATTGAATTTTTCATTCAGCCGGTGGGCAATATCTATCAGATGTCAGGAAGTATTGATTCCAAGATAGAGTTGTCATGTTCTCGCTGTTTATGCGAATTTCCTCTGCCAATTCATGAACAAATTAAAGAGTTATTGATTCCATCCAGCAAAGAAATGCCGCGCACTGGTCGCGAAACGAAAGTTAATCATACTTCGGAGTTAGAAACGAACGGCCCTTCAACAACGATTTTGGACTCCTCCAAATTCGATGCATCCAAACTCATTCGTGATTTGGTTTCTTTGGGGCAGCCGACATATTCACTTTGCCAAGAATCTTGTCAGGGACTTTGTCAGCATTGTGGAAGTAATCTCAATGAACAGACCTGTTCCTGTGACCAAGTGCATAAGGAAAAATCTTCACCGTTTGCGATCCTCAACGAATTAAAGTTCAATTAGCAGTTGATTTTTCTTTAAGTCCGGTACATTTTATCCCTCTATTCCAATTCTTAACGCGTCTTGAAAGGTAATTTTTTATGCCAATGCCTAAGAAAAGAATCTCGAAAATGCGCCGCGATTTGCGTCGTTCTCACCATGGTCTAACTGATCCTGGCAGTCAGAAGTGTTCAAATTGTTCAGCGCTTTGCCGTCCTCACCGCGTATGTCCATCTTGCGGTCATTATAAGGGCAAAGAAGTTATCTCTCTTCAAGAAGCGCAATAAACGGTTTTTAAATGGCCCAATTTTATCGTTCACGGATTAGTGGAACGGGTTCTTATCTTCCAGAAAAGGTCCTCACAAATTACGACCTTGAGAAATTGGTTGAAACCAACCACGACTGGATCGTTGAGCGAACAGGAATTGTTCAAAGACACATAGCCGCCGATGGCGAATATACGAGTGATCTAGCTTTGGTGGCAACGAAACGAGCGCTTGAAGCAGCCAATCTAAAAGCATCTGATCTCGATGCAATATTATTTGCAACTGTTTCTCCTGATCAAGTGATGCCGAACACGGCTTGTGTTCTCCAAGACAAACTTGGT
>CAYPZY010000226.1:0-5358 GCA_964415155.1 uncultured Bdellovibrionales bacterium | reverse complement strand
AGGCATAAAACTGCGGCATAAACAGTAAAAGTGTAAATGCGATCGCGGTAAATATTTTGGAATAACCTACCCGCCTAAGGGCCCAAGCAAAAACACTCATAGTCAATATATGGAAAAAAATCTCAAAAGTGGTGTAAGGAATTCCCAGACTGTGGCGAATGGCTTGAACGGCGCTAAAAAATGGCCGTTTGGTTAGCGTGTGGTTATCATAAGAACCGAGCCAATCGCCAGCGGCTATTGATAAAGTATCTTGAGCATATTTGGCATCGTCGACAGGAGCTTCTATCGGGAAGGGGCGCATATCCCAAGTGAGTGCATAAAAAGCCACACTGGAGGATAAAATAGCAAATACAAAAAATATTTTGTGAAATTGAATGCTTGCGCTGTTCTTTGGCATCGCCACAAAGAAAATCATAACTGGTAATTTTTGTCATCTGTCGAATATTAGAAATTGCTTGCTTAAGAAGACTTGGTAATAATAGAACTTCATCTTATTCAAAGAGGCTTGTTAATGATCATCAGTCAAACCCCGTTTCGTGTTTCTTTTTTTGGTGGTGGAACCGATTACCCCCTGTGGTACAGAGAAAACGGCGGCGCGGTTTTGGCAACGACTATTGATAAGTATTGCTATTTAAGCTGTCGTTACCTTCCGCCTTTTTTTGAACATAAACATCGCATTGTTTATTCGGTAATTGAGCGGGTAAAAGAGATCGACGAAATAAATCACCCTGCCGTGCGAGAAGTTCTTCGCTATTTTAACGTCAACGAGGGGTTAGAGATCCACCATGACGGCGACTTGCCGGCACGCTCGGGCCTTGGTTCCAGCTCTTCATTTACGGTCGGTTTGCTAAATACTCTTTTTGCGCTTCATGGCCGGCTGATATCAAAACCTCAGCTGGCACGACTAGCCATCGATATCGAGCAGAACGTCATTAAAGAGACTGTCGGTTCGCAAGATCAAATTTCGGCGGCATTTGGTGGTTTAAACGTTATCAATTTCAATAAAGACGACAGTTTTGAAGTGACGCCTTTAGTTCTTAGTCGTGAAAGGAAAGAAGATTTCGAAAGTCATCTCATGCTTTTTTTCACGGGCTTGTCGCGAATCGCCGCGACAGTAGCGCAAAGTAAGGTTGAAAACTTTCAGAAAAAACGCGCACAACTATTGACGATGCATCAGATGGTGAAAGAGGCGCAAGCCATTCTCGAAAACCCGCGCGTGCCCATTTCTGAAATTGGACGCATGCTTCATGAGGGCTGGCTTCTTAAGCAGGAGCTTTCCGAAAAGATCTCTAACGATTTTATTAACGAGATGTATTCCTCAGCTATGTCTGCAGGAGCGATCGGCGGCAAGCTTTTAGGTGCCGGTGGTGGTGGCTTCATGTTGGTATTTGCTGATCCCTCACAACACGAAAAGATACGCCAAAAGCTTAAGGGATTAATCGAGGTAAAATTTAAACTCGAAAATCAGGGTAGCCGAATTGCCTTGTACGATCCCAATCTTGGCAATAATATTCCTGAAATCAAATCGACGCTGCAGCCGTCGACAGCTGAAAGATTAATCAATTAACGCATAACATCATTTGGTGTTTTATCCAGTTCTCGGTCTCTCTGATCGTTGAATCTCTACTCTGTAGACGCTATACAGATTGAATACTCACAAACCGAGGGGGAGCATTTGCACTCAGCCTATATTTCGGCTTTCAAAAAGTTACTTTTAACTCGTTTGGCCGAACAACAAATTCAAAAAGAATATTTTGATGATGAAATGAAAACGCCAGTTCACTTGGCGATCGGTGCCGAAGCAATCGCGGCCGGAGTAATTTCGGTTATGCCAAAAGATTTTCAATGTTTTGGGACTTACCGCAACCACGGAATTTATTTGTCTATCACCGAAGACACTTGCAGTTTCTTTGGCGAGCTGTACGGAAAAATCAACGGTTGTGCAAAAGGTAAAGCTGGCTCCATGCACATGAGTGCGCCGGAAAAAGGTTTGATCGCGACTTCAGCGGTTGTTGCGACAACAATTCCTGTAGCCGTAGGTGCAGCGCTTGGTAATAAAATTATGGGACGTGATAAAACGGCAGTCACCTTTTTTGGTGACGGTGCCGTTGAAGAAGGTGTTTTTTGGGAGAGCCTGAACTTCGCGTGTCTTCGTAATTTACCCATTCTTTTTGTTTGTGAAGATAATAATTTGGCTATTCACTCGCATGGTGAACATCGTCAAGGTTTCAAATCTTTTGGTGATGTCGTTAACGGCTATAAATGTATTTTTGAAAAAGCTGACGGAACTGATCTTGAAGCAGTCATAAGAACAACGGAAAAAGTTTTGCAACAAATGCGCGAAACCAATCAACCGGGTGTTTTGCATTTCGATTATTTCCGCTTCTTAGAACACGTAGGTCCTCTAGAAGATTTTAAATTTGGGTACCGTGCTAAACCGCAAGATGTTATTGAGAATTACGATCCCGTCGTGAAAGCAGAAAAGTATTTGCTGGCTAATGGCGTAACTCAGGAAACTTTAAATGGTTGGCGCGAAGAAATGTTAGCGAAAATTGCTGACAGTGTGGCCAAAGCAAAAGCCGCTCCCTTCCCAAGTCCAAAAGAGCTTTTAACTGATGTTTGGGCAGAGACGCCACGCTATCACTAAAGGGGAAAAGAATGTCGCTACAATGGCCTTTAATGCACAATAATATTTCGCTTGAAGATCGTAATGTGGTTGTGGAGTTTTTAAAAAACGATCCAATTCTCACTCAATCTAGCAACGTTAAAGCTTTCGAAGAAGAATGGTCACGTTGGCTTGGCTGTAAGTACAGTGTCTTTGTTAACTCAGGAGCTTCGGCCAACTACATCACAACTCATGTGATTCGTTACATGATGGGACAAGGTGAGATTATTGTTCCTACGCTCACTTGGATTTCCGATATCGCCTCTGTGATCAAAGCCGAGATGACACCTGTTTTTGTCGACATTGACGAAAAGACCTTGGGGATGGATGTCGAAGAGGTGCTTTCTAAAATTAATAAAAATACTAAAGCGGTATTTCTCACGCATGTTTTAGGCTTCAACGGCCTTAACCAACGTCTGCTTGATGAATTGAAAGCGCGTAACATTCCCTTGATCGAAGACGTTTGTGAATCGCATGGGGCCACCTTCAACGGTCAACGTTTGGGAAGTCTCGGTTTGATTTCTAACTTTTCGTTCTATTTTGCCCATCACATGAGTACGATTGAAGGCGGGATGGTTTGTACCAACGATGAGAAAATCTATCAGATGGTGCGTATGTTCCGCTCTCATGGGATGGTTCGCGAGGCAACGTCAGAAGAATTAAAAAATTCTTATAAACGCGAAAATCCAGAACTCAATCCTGAATTTATTTTCGCCTATCCGGCCTTCAATATGCGTTCGACAGAAATCAACGCGGTTATTGGCAGAAACCAATTGAAGCGCTTAGATAACAACAACGAAATGCGCGTCGCTAATTTCAATGCCTTCTTAAAAGGCTTGGATGCCAATCTTTATCGAACGGATTTTGCCACTGAGGGCAGTGTTAACTACGCTTTCACTCTTATTTTAAAAGATGGAACGCCCGAAAAAGTGGAGCGGGTGATGAATGTGCTTCGTGAAAATAAGATTGAATTTCGCCGAGGGCTTTCTGGTGGAGGCAATCAGGTGCGACAGCCTTACTTGCGTCCTTATGTAGGTCCTGATGAGTACAAAAAATTTCCCAAGACAGATTACTGTCATTTTTATGGTTTCTACATCGGTAATTACCCCGGATTACCAGAATCAAAAATTAAACAATTATGTGAACTCTTAAACAAGGTTAGGTAAAAAAATGGGTCAAGTCATATACTACCGCGACGCTCTAGCATTAGCTCAAGCCGATGAACTAAGAGCAAATCCCAGTACTTTTGTTTTTGGTCTTGATGTTCCTGACCATAAAAGAATTTTTGGTAGCACCAAAGGTTTAGTGGAAGAGTTTGGTGAGAATCGCGTTTTCGGAACGCCACTTTCAGAAGATGCCATGACGGGCGTTGCGTTGGGGGCGGCTTTAACTGGAATGCGTCCCGTTCATGTTCATATTCGTGCTGACTTCATGCTTTTAGGAATGAATCAAATCGCCAATATGATTTCGAGCATTCGCTACATGTCAGGTGGACAAGTGACTGTTCCGCTTGTTATTCGTGCGGTTATCGGTCGCGGTTGGGGACAAAGCTGTCAACATAGTAAATCTATGCATAGCGCCTTTGCTCACATTCCTGGAATTAAAGTGGTGATGCCAACGACTCCTCAAGATGCTTACTCACTTTTGCGACTTTCCATTCAAGATGAAAACCCAGTGATCTTTTTAGAACACCGTTGGTTATATGATGTAAATGGAGAGGTGAGTTTCGATCATAAAGATGCTCTTGGCAAAGCAGCGGTTCGTCGTGAAGGAAAAGATATTACTATTGTCACGACTTCTTGGATGACGGTTGAAGCCCTACATGCGGCTCAGATTCTTAAAAAAGAATGGAATATCGACGCTGAAGTCGTTGATGCACGATCTATTTATCCATTCGATGGGGAAACGATAATTAATTCTGTTAACAAAACAAAAAATTGTCTGATCGCTGACTACGATTGGACCTTCTGCGGTTTTAGTGCCGAGGTGGCAGCACAAGTTCATCACGAGTGTTTTTCTAGACTAGCGCGGCCTGTAGAGCGCATGGGTTTTGAACCAGTGCCGTGTCCAACAACACGCCCCTTAGAGTCACTCTACTATCCTTCAGCGCTTAACATTGTTCGCCAAGTTGAAAAAATGTTGGGTCTTAAAGAGACCAACGTGCAAGGTGAAAAGTTTTATACATACGAAGAAAGATTTAAAGGACCTTTTTAAGGAGAATTTTAGATGAAAGTTTTAATTACTGGTGGTGCTGGTTATATTGGTTCAACGCTTGTTCCGATGTTGCTAAACGAAGGGCATGAAGTAACGGTTGTTGATAACTTCATGTACCAACAAACACCACTGTTGGAAGTTTGTCACAACCCCAATTTCGACATTATTCGTGCTGACGCTCGTGATATGTCCATCATGAAACCACTAATCGCGAAAGCGGATGCGCTGATCCCCTTAGCGTGTTTGGTGGGAGCTCCTATTTGCTCTCGTGATCAAGTTGGCGCCCAAACGGTCAACTTCGATGCCATCCGTGACATGCATAAATTGAAATCTAAAAATCAAATGATGATTTATCCTTGCACCAATAGCGGTTATGGCGTTGGTTCCGAAGGTATTCATTGTGATGAAAAAACTCCGCTTAATCCTGTTTCTCTGTATGGCAAAGTCAAAGTTGAGACTGAAAAGTATCTTTTAGATGC